>JARRRH010000486.1:0-5217 GCA_037380925.1 Deltaproteobacteria bacterium
CCTCACCCCGCCGCTTCTTCAGCAACCTCCCGGTCAAGGTGGGCTATTCAAGGTCTGTGGGATTCCTCCTTGTATCCAGCTTGTTCTTCACGGGAGCAAGCCTCACACATGTTCAGGAACAGCGTTTCCTCATGGCCTCCATACTTTTTGTTAATTCGGTGGCTATGCCCTTTATTGCGGCCGGGGTCGGTTTTATGATCATGACCATGACCTTCAGGGGGCGTTGCTGTTTTGAAAGGCTTTTTGCCGTATATGCTTTTTCCGCCGGAATTGCGCTTCTTGTGTCGTGGATTCCCTTGTTCCTGTGGCTGAGCGAGCCGTGGAAGTGGTTGCTGACCGGGATTGGTCTGGTGAAAGGATGCGGTACGCGGTGGTTCCAAGCGCTCCTGGTCATCGGTTTTTCCATTCTTGTTCTCATTTTATTTTTCTGGTCGTTGGGACCTTTGATTCACCATGTGAAGCAGGTTTCGGCCTAGTAGAACCCTTCTGCACCAGAAGTGTGCCGGATGGACTGTCGTCTTCCCCCTTTGTAAAGGGGGATGGAGGGGGATTTTGCGGAGTGTGCATTGCAAAGGGGGTTGGGGAGATTTGTATCAGTGCCGGGTTTTAAGGACCCTAGGCATGGAGACATTCTTGGCATCACGACTATGGACAAACAGAATCGCCCTAAAATAGAGAAGAACGTGCTGTTCATCGTGGCGGCCATCGCGCTCCTTTTTCTTGGAGCAGGCGCTGTATTGGGGCTCTGGTCGGCCAAGGAAATGAGAGAATTGGTCGCAGGCCAGTTCAATGAACAACAACTGGTCATAGCCCGCCATGCGTCCAACCTGATCGAAAGGCAAATGCATTTTCTGCGAAAAGAGCTTGTCTACTTACGAAACGAATGGGACTCAGGGGAGTTTGACCCCGAAGACTCGGAGAGAAAAATCCAAGAGGCTTTCCATCGCGTCCTGGAAAGCGGTGTGTGGAAAATAGAAATGAAAGCTGAACGTATCACCCTCCGTCATGCGGCCTCCAAATAAAATTTGGGTAGGGTGCGATGCATCGTACCGGGGTGGTAAAAATTCTCCTTACAGAACGAACTTCTCAAGGATTCCCCACGCCAACATGACAATGGTGACAAAGAAGAAAAAGCTGCGCTCCGTCCTTTTGTCAAAATAAGTGACCCCTCTCGCATGTAGAAACGACTTCCTTCTGCTCTCTCGATCGGCTGTTTTTCCTTCCATATTGCCACCTCTTCGAATCGTCCGTGTTCAACGACAGCTAATAGAATCTGTTCAATTCTAACCGACAAAACCGGTGGATTAACATTAACTTAATATCCGGCCAACCCGCCAAACCCTCTGGTACTCCAGTAAATGGCGGTGAGGAGCACGATCACGATGTTCGCGACGACCCACAGAGGAAGACCCACTCTCAAATAATCTCTCGGTTCCAGATATCCGCTTGCGTAGACGATCGCATTCGGAGGTGTACCGATAATTAGGCAATAGGCAAAAGACGATGAAATGGCCGTGGCCATGGCCATGAAGGGCAGAAAAGTCGTGCCGGGATGGACCAGGCCCGCCATGTTCAGAGTGATGGGACCCACCGCAGCCGCGGCCGGTCCGTCGGCCATGAGGTTGGTGAGGACCGCGGTGATCCCGTTTGAAGTCATCATCAGCGGGAGACCCGAGTTCATTCCCAAGGGAGCAAGCGCGTCAACGATGGACCTGGCCAGCCAGTAAGCTGCCCCCGTGCTGTCCAGGGTGCGGCCGAAGATAATAGCCCCCGCATAGAGCCAGACCACGCCCCAATCCACCTTCTCCTGATAATCTCTCCAATTGACAACGCCGGCAAGGATGTAAGCCACAGCGCCGGCCACAGCAATGACACCGATCCCCAAACGTATAGGGATAATTCGCATATCGTAAAAACTCTTTTCCGTGAACCAGCCGAAAACCATGATCAAGAAAATGATCAGGGCCCAGATCTGCTTTCGGTTCCACCCCCCCGCTCTTCCGATCTGAGCCTCCAAATAGGTCATGGCCGGAGCAAGGGAGGCAATTTTGGGTTTGAAGCGCCAGTTCACCATAAACCACGTCAAGGGAATCATGAGGAAGAGAAAAGGAAAGCAGTAGGTCACCCATTGGAAGTAGCCGATGTCCAGGCCGAACATGTCGTTCAGGTAGGTCATCATGATCACATTCCGGGCGCCGCCGGATGGAGCCCCTGGTCCTCCGATATTGCACGCCATGGCTATGGAGATCATCAGCATCTTGGCGAGTTCCTTGTCTTCCAATACCTCGTCGGTCAAGCTGTTCTGATAAAGGAGCATGCCTATGGGAAGGAACATGGCAGCCAAGGCATGGTCCGAGATAAAGGCGGCAAGGGGGGCAATGATCACAAAGAATATGAGGGTGATCCACCGCACATTGGGCACTGCCAGCTTTCGAAACATCATGAGACAGACCCGCTTGTCCACCCCTGTTTTGACAAAGGCGGCTGCAAACATGAGGCTCCCCATGATGAACCAGCACGCGTCATCCCAGTAGAGCATGGCCACCTGCTGCCGGGTCACCACACCGGTAAACACCAGGATGAGACCGATACAAAAGGCTACACCCGGCAAAGGTATGCACTCGGTCATGAAGCAAAAGACCACGAAAACCACCATGGCTACAGCCGCCTTGATATGCCACGCTCCTTTGTCCGCCAGCTTCTTGTCCTCAGAAGAGAGCTGTTCGTACTTTAAATCCACCGACCTCAACTGGAAGGCCCTTTTCATGACGCTCGCGAAGTCCTGCTCGCCCACTTGGTGTATGACGTACTCCCGAGCCCTCTTCAAGTTTTCCGCATCAGCCGGGATGTCGTATTGCTTGCACCATTTCAGATCCCGTTGGAGAAAACGTTTTTGGGACAGAGCCCCCATTCTCAAGTTTCTTTCCATGATCCGGGCCGTGAGGAGTTGCCACTGTGCTGCATAGGGTGTGGGGATCAAAAGGACCACGAAGAAGAGCACCACGGGAACGATGAAGAGCCTCCAGTTCACGTACTTGTCATATCCTGTAGCTTTTTTCTTTGATTCTGCCATTTCTGCCCCTTGACAAATGCCGGGTGTCTATCGTGTCTCAGCCGCCTTTTCTATGATTCCAAAACAATCCGAGCAATCTCGAAAAATATCTCCTGCTCCCTCACGACACCTATGACCTTGCTGTCTTGCACTACCGCCAGCCGCCTGGATCTTTGTGTGTACAAGGTGTCCGCGATTTCCATAAGGTTGGTTTCTTCATCAATCCTGGGCGGGGGATCCGACATGATCTCGCTCACCTTTTTATTGAACAACGCCTTGGCCTGGCTCGTAAAAAGGCCCGTCCAGAACATAGGCGAGTACTGGAGCGAATCCGCCATAGAAGGCTTGGGTGCGCTCAGATAGGCGGGTCTTACGGCTGCAATCAGATCGAGTATACTTAAAACGCCCGCCAGCTCTCCTTTGTCGTCAAAAACCAGGATGGAGCGGTGTCCGGTCTCCATGATTTTGTGCGCCGAAACAAGGGCCTCGTACGATTTCTTCAGCGCTTGTAGCCCCTCTTTGACAGTGGCTCCTGCGCTGATCGTTGTATATTCTTCAACAGGAATCATGATGTCCCCGGCCTTTTTTTCCCTCTTGATGCCTTTCTTGGTCATCTCGTGGGCATCCCTGATCTTTGCAGCCAAAAGATCCATGTCACAGGGCTTGTTGAGATAATCAAAGGCGCCCCTCTTGAGGGATTCTCTGGCCGATTCGAGGGCCCCGTGCCCTGTAAGCATGATCACGGGCACATCCGGATCAATCTTTTTGATCTCCGCCAAGGTTTCGTGACCGTCCATGCCGGGCATTTTGATATCCAGCACCACCACGTCATGAGGCGTTTTTCGGAGAACAGCGATCGCCTCCTCGCCGCTTCCTGCGGATGTGGTCTCGTAACCTTTTCGTGTCAGTATCTTGGCTGTGGTTTTGCGGAACTGCTCCTCGTCATCCACCATCAGAATCTTTATCTTCTCCGTCATTGTTCTTGCTCCCGAACCAGTGCCATGCATCATAAACAGGCAGACAAAAATAACGATGTGATTCGTAGAATGATCGGCATAATCTCACCCCGGCTTAAGGCGCACGGCGCAAGGCATAAGGAAAAGAAGATAAGGGGCGATCTGCTTTGTGCCGTGAGCCTTGCGCCTTGTGCCTCACGCCTTAACTTTCCGTCTCTCTCAAGATTTCTCGGGGAGACTTCTGGTACATGCGAGATTGTGCGACGCGAATCTTTCCCTCCAGGACTTGCCGCTTCGCAAAGGCTTCCTCCGCCTTTTGAAGGAGTTCACCAACGTCCGTGGGCTTCATCAAATAGTCGGTGGCTCCCGACTTGAGGCCTTCTACGGCCGTCTCGACCGTGGCATGCCCCGTCAACATGATCACTTCCACCATGGGGAAACGACTCTTGATCGCTTTCAGGGTTTCGATGCCGTCCATTCCGGGCATCTTCACATCCAGGATGACCACATGGACATTTTCAGTTAACAACTTCTCTATGGCCTCTGCGCCGCTCGCCGCGGTGACTACCTGATAGCCCTTTCGGGATATGAGCTTCGAGGTAGTCTGCAGAAACCGCTCCTCGTCGTCCACCAGCATCAATTTCATTGTTTGCATCTTGTCCCCCATCTTATGCTCGGGTCGTGGTCACCACCCCAGTACGATGCGTCGCACCTAGGAGGCGGGCAGAGACCCGGGGCACACTTCTTTGCCTCCTCCGTGGTGAATCATCCTAGCCCGCCGCGGGGAGGCGCACCGTAAAGGTGGTTCCCACACCCTTTTTACTCTCCACCTCCATCACGCCCCCCATGTTGTCCACGATGCCGAAACAGACGGACAGACCCAGTCCCGTTCCTTTGCCAACAGGCTTGGTGGTAAAAAAGGGCGTAAAAACCTTCTTGAGGTTTTCAGGGCTGATGCCAGCACCATTATCCGTAACGGAAATCACGACCTTTTCGTTCTCATCAGGTGTTGCTTGTATCGCCAGTTCTCCGCCTTTGGACCCATGGGCCTCGATGATGGCGTCTATGGCGTTGTTCAAAAGGTTGAGCAGAACCTGCTGCAGCTGGCCGGGGTCCCCGTGAACAGGAGGAATCCCTTCCGCAATTTCCTCCTTGAGCGCAATGCCGTGGACGCCCGCTCTCTTGTCCACCATGGCAGCAACTTCGGGA
>JARRRH010000487.1:0-2960 GCA_037380925.1 Deltaproteobacteria bacterium
AGTACTCGCGCTCGAAATTCTCATTCAACTCCTTCTTCGTCTTTCGAAAAGGAGGCAAAGCGTCCGAATCAAATCTCAGAACAGATTCCGGAGGGTTGGATTTCCGATGAGAAACTCCAATTTCGCTCGGTAAGCTATCAACAGAGATGGCACTGCCCTTCGTACAGATGAGCATATGCTCCATTACGTTCCTCAACTCTCTTATGTTGCCGGGCCAGTCATCATCTATAAGAAGCTTGAGTGCGTCGTTGTTCACGCTGGAAACGTTCCTCCCGATCTTCTTGTTGAATATCTGCACAAAGTACTCTATGAGGGGGAGGATGTCTTCTCTTCTTTCCCGAAGGGGAGATAGCCGCAGGGGGACGACGTTAAGCCTGTAAAAAAGGTCACTCCTGAAAAGGCCTTCTTCAACCAATTTTTTCAAATCCCTGTTGGTCGCCGCAATAATCCGCACGTCGGTTTCGATAGTTTTCTCTCCTCCCACCCTTCGAAAGCTTTTTGACTCCAGGACCCTCAAAATCTTCGCCTGCAAGATCGGGGACAACTCGCCTATTTCATCCAGGAAGACGGTCCCGCTGTCCGCGATCTCAAAAAGGCCCTTTTTCAGCCCGGCTGCTCCCGTAAACGCCCCTCTCTCGTGACCGAAGAGCTCGCTCTCAAGCAGATTTTCGGGCAATGAAGTACAGTCGATGGTGACAAAGGGCTTGTTAACCCGGTTCCCCTTTTTATGGATAAGAGACGCGATTAATTCTTTCCCGGTACCCGTTTCCCCATAAATAATGACCGTTGCCGATGTGCCGGCTATTTCGTCGACGAAATCGAGTAGTTCGTGCATTTTCTTGCTGCGTGTAATGAGCTCCCCGTATTGGTAACGGTCAACTTGCCTTTCAAGGACCTTTATTCGATCTTCCAATCCGGCTATTTTCAAAGCCTTGTCGATCACAATTTCGATGTCTTCCGGATCAAAGGGCTTGGTCAGGAAGTCGTAGGCGCCTAGTCTCATGGCCTCCACGGCGCTGGCGATATCTCCGTACGCCGTTATGATGATGACGATGGATTCCACATCGATCTTCTTTAGTTCTTTCAGGACATCGAGACCGTTTACATCAGGCAGGTTCAAGTCAAGAAGAACCACGTCAATATGTCTTTGGAGCAGAAGGTTGATCGCCTCCTTTCCATATTCGGCCGTAGAAACCTCAAAACCGGCCTGATCTAAGGACTGACCCAGGTACCTTCGAATGTTGTCCTCATCGTCGACGATCAAGACGCTTTTTGACCTGTCCATCATTGACTCTCAGGAATCGATAATAGGGAGGTAAACCTGTATGGTTGTCCCCCGCCCCCTTTGGTTTTGTGCCTTGATAAGCCCTTTGTGGGCGGAAATGATGTCCTTGCAAATGGAGAGCCCCAGGCCTGTCCCCGCCGGCTTTGTGCTGTAAAAGGGTCGGAATATTTCATCCGGATCGTCTGTACTGATCCCAGGGCCCGAATCTGTCAATGAAATGCACACGCACCGCCCTTGCACCTCAGGACTCGCTTGAGATTCCACGAGACTTGTCGAAACGGTGATCTCCCCCTTTTCTTTCATAATCTGAATCGCGTTCAAAAGGATATTCAGAAAGACCTGATAGATCCGGTCTCGGTCTGCGAAAATATACCGCTCCTGCGGACAAAAACGTTTCTCGACGCTTATATTCCGGAGATCCAGTTGTCCCGAAAGATGGAAGAGGACATCATCGAGAATCTCTTCAATGACCGATAGCTTGTGCTTCTCCGGTTGAGACGGACTTTTATTCGCCTTCAAAAAAGAGCTTACAATTTTCTCGATCCGGTTAAGGTCCTTCATGACGCTATCCAAGACCTGGATGTTCTCTTCTTTCTTAAGGCTATGGTAGAGGGTCTTGAGACCCAACTTTATCCCGGTCAATGGATTGTTGATTTCGTGGGCGACGGTGAAGGCCGTGTCTGCCACGGAGGATATCCTCGCAGCCTTCAGGACTTCCTTTTCCAAATCTTTTCGGCGTGTTATATCATGAATCAGGGACATCACATGCGTTATTTCCCTTTTCCTGTTGAACACAGGTACCGACACCGCAAGCAAACAGCGGAATTTACGGGTGGGGGAATAGTAGTTGAACTCATGATACGGGCTCTTGGTGCCGCTGATCAACGTATTTTTCAACCTGGCCTGAATGGCTTCTTTGTGCTTCTTATCGAACTCCGGCAAAAAATTCATGGGTGAACGGCCCAGGGCATCTTCCTTCCTTATACCAAAAATGCCCTCAAAAGCGTCATTAACAAAAACCACCTCGAGCCGTCTGTTGTGCAAAATGACGGCGGAGTCAATGCTCTGAACCGCGCTGTGAAACACCTGCTCGCCGATTTTTTCAGAATCTTTCATCACGCAATCCTTCGCAGGCAAGTATCACTCTCCGCTGGAAATCTTGCCGACTTTGGCCCACCCTCCTCTTTTGGTTCCCCCGCTTGCTCGAAGCGAGGAAAACCGTTTTTGGAGAGGGCACGGATGATTTCTACCGGATTTTCACAACATGCGCAAGCCTTCCACGACTTGGAGAAAGTGAAAATTCCGTTCCCTGACAGATGGGAACCTGGTACAATGTAAAAAATAGGAGTGAAAGATTTTCTCCGTCTGCCAGGAGGCACAAGGGATCCATGCCGTTCTACGAATTTGAGGGCAAGAGACCCGTAGTCCACCCTAGGGCATTCGTCCACCCTCAAGCGGTTATCATTGGAGAGGTCCGAGTCGAAGAGGGATGTTATATCGGCCCTGGAGCCGTCTTGAGGGGGGACATAGGCTCCATTGAAATCGGTCCCGGGTCGAACGTTCAAGAAAATTGCGTCCTTCACAGCTTTCCGGAAAAGTCCACCACCCTGCATTCCCAGACCCACATAGGACATGGCTGCATTTTGCACGGGTGCGAGATCTGCTCCAATGTCTT
>JARRRH010000488.1:0-2953 GCA_037380925.1 Deltaproteobacteria bacterium
ATCGGAAGCCTTCACATGCATAATCTAAATACCCAATACACTCCATCCTGTCAAACGGAAAAAGGCGACTTTGTCTATGTCTCCTGCACCCTGTTCGACCAATCGATTTTGCCATCCCTGTCTCCACAATTCTTACCATTTCAGTCGTATAGTGTAATCCCCTTCCGGAAAGTGGAACCCTTTTTCATAGGATATTTGCAATTATTTTCCCATCTTCCGTTTCGAATATTCAGGCCATTTCAATGGGCTGAAATCATTGCCAAAAATAGCCGAAGGATAGAGGATTTTCTGGCACGAAAGTTGTATTGACAAAGGAACGGACTGGTATGCGTTTGCTCACCCTCCAACCGTCAATAGGGCTTGCCTCATAGAGTATTCTCTCAAATTTGGCCTGGCCAGCTCCTGACAGAAAGCGAGTTCTGTTGGAAGCTTACAAAAACACAAAACGGCTAATCAACATCAATACTATCAAGAAGGGAGGGGAATAAATGAAAAAGAGAATAACTTTGGCTATGTCAGTTTCTATTTTTGTTGCATCACTGTTCCTTGGTGGCTATGCTCACGCTAAGCATAATAAGCATAAGCATACCCCACCATCGCCAGAAATAGCTCCGGTCATGTCCTGTGAAGACATCGAAAACCTTCAGTTCACGGACCTAAAATTTGGCGAGCCAGTAACCATAACCTCAGCCTCAATAGTTTTAGCCGGCGCGTTACCTGAGTACTGCGATGTGCGAGGCACCATATGGCCGGAGATCGAGTTTGATGTCAAGCTCCCCACGGATGGAAACGGAAAGCTTTATTACGTCGGTGGCGGCGGGTACAACGGCTCAATCTCCGAGAATGCTATGTCACCTGGTCTCCTCCTTGGTTACGCTACTGCGGGGTCGAACGGAGGTCATAACGGGTTTGTCGGAGATGGCTCATTTGCCTATGACAACCCTGACGAAAGTAATCCCAACTGGAATCAAAAGATAGACGATTTTGGTTACCGGTCGGTCCACGAAACCGCTAATCTGGCAAAGAAAATTATTAAGGCCTATTATGGCAGTAGCCCTAAGAAATCTTACTTCGTTGGCTGCTCCAATGGCGGGCGCGAGGGTTTGCAGGAAGCAGAAAGATACCCGGATGATTTTGATGGGATTATTGTTGGTTCGCCTGCAATCGCTTTCACAGGGGCACCATTCCGAGGTCTTTGGGATTCGCAAGCGTCAGCCGGTCTGCTTCCGGGGACGGCAGCGATACCCGCTGCAAAACTCTCGCTACTCGCTGACGCGGTTTATGATAAATGCGACGGCATAGACGGCCTGGAAGATGGCCTTATCGATGACCCCCGCCTATGCACGTTTGATCCTCTTAACGACCTCCCTGCTTGTCCCGACGAGGAAGACTACTCTGATTGTTTTACACTTGCGCAGAGGACGGCCATTAAAAAGATTTATGATGGGCCGGAGAACTCTGTGGGAGCATGGCTTTACGTGGGGACGCCTCCAGGGGGAGAGATAGAAGGACCAGGTTTCTCTGGCATTGCGAGTGGTTGGCTGGGAAGTGTTGTTTCGCCGGTCCCGGGTTTACCTGGGGACTTCCTTGCGCCCGACTTTTTTAAGTACATGGCTTTCCTGCCATGGCAAGACCCCGCCTGGAGTTGGGAGACCCTTAACTTTGACACCGACATGGCAAGGATATATACCTCGGGTATCACCGATAGAATTGATGCAGCTTCCTTTGATGTTAATTCAGCGCCAAACGCAGTTCAACTGGCAGGTCTGAAGAGATTTAGGGCCCAGGGCGGCAAGCTCATTCAATATCATGGGTGGGCAGATACATTGGTTTCGCCGTTCGTTTCTTACAAGTTCTATGATGCAGTGCTAGCTTCCATGGGTGACGCGAGAACAAAGAGTTTTTATAAGCTCTACATGGTCCCCGGCATGTTCCATTGCGGTGGTGGAGTCGGCTGTAGTAATATTGATTGGTTTACACCGCTCGTGAACTGGGTTGAAAAAGGGATTGAACCTGAGGAAATTATCGGTGCGCGGCCTGCCTACCCTGATTTGGATTTGAGCGCCAGAACCCGGCCGATGTGTCCCTATCCAGAGGTTGCAGGATATTCAGGCGCCGGTAGCATCGACGATGCTACGAATTTCACCTGCGTGGGGCCGATTCGGGCTAAGGTTAGAGTGGAACCAGAAACCCTGACTCTTGGTAGCGATGGGGAGTTCACAGCCTCCATCATGCTTTTTAAAAGAGGATATTACGCTGGCGATATCGACGTCAGCACCGTAACCTGCGGCGGGGCGCCCGTTGTAGAAGGAACAGTCTCTGGCGGGAAGCTCACAGCGAAGTTCAATATACAGGATCTAGTGGGGGTGCTGCCTGGTGATAGGGTCACGCTGACAATATACGGCGCGGTTGGCGCAATGCCGTTCGAGGGGAGTGACACTGTCCGGGTCAATGGATGGGCCTGGAAAACTTCCCGTCCTTTATCATCCGTAGGCCGTTGTAAATAGAAAGATATCATCGCACTATAAAGAAGGGCTGAGCATTTTGCCCTGCAAGGTGTCGAGTGAGTTGGAGAAAAACAGGGCCATTTTTGGCCCTGTTTTTCAAAGGAGCAGCGGAAAAGCTGGGCAAGGCCGATACAAAAAGTCTATGAGGTGGACCCTCTCACCTATCCCAAGTGCCATGGACCAGTGCGAGTCATCGCGGTCATCGTGCTCGTCCACCTGATCGGCGGCTGCTTTATGGACGGCTTTGCCCTTGTTGTTCTCACGGTTCCCATCCTGCTTCCTCTGATCCATACTCTTGCTATTAGGGACGGGGACGTCCATAAGTTCATAACTTGAGCAGGGACCTCCTTTCCTTGAGCATGTCAGTGACAAAGGGGCAGGAGATTGTGAAAGACATGGGTATTGAGCTGCTGCCAAAAGAATGAACTTATGAACCTATGGACGTC
>JARRRH010000489.1:0-2952 GCA_037380925.1 Deltaproteobacteria bacterium
GGCCACGACGGCCAGGCCGTACGGCAGATCGGATTCCATTTCAATGGAGGTCGCCGTGACAGGCTTTAACTTGATGGGAGTTCTGGGGGGCAGAGTGCGAGAAGGGATTTCTCCAAAGAGATCTCTGACGGTCGCCAGAGTCCGCTCCGGCTCCACGTCTCCCACGATCACCATAATGGCATTGTTGGGGACATACCATTTTTCATGAAAAGCCTTGAGTTGGGCGCCGGTCGTTTTGTTAAAGGAAGCGGTGGTTCCCAGGGCGTCGTGGGCGTAGGGCGTCCCCTCAAACATGTGTTTCAGCAGTTTGGTGTAGAAAACATACATGGGATTCGAAAGGTCCTGTGCGACCTCCTGCTCAATGGCCCCCCGCTCCTCCTGCCAGAGTTTTTCCGAGTCCAGTACATTGCGCATACGGATGGCCTCGATCCTGAGGGCCGTTGGCAGGTCATCCTTGGGCACCGTAAAGAAGTACTGGGTGACACTCTGCTGCGTGTCCGCATCGAAGTTGCCGCCCATGGCGGCGATCAAGGCAGCCAACTGGCCCGCGGACAAGCCGGGGCTGCCCCTGAACATCATGTGCTCCTGAGCATGCGCGGTGCCGGGAAAGCCGGGCGGCGCTTCATCGGAACCCACCAGGTAATTGACCATTGTGGTGACCACCGGAGCAAGAGTGTTTCTCACGACCACGACCCGCAAGCCGTTGGCGAGCGTCTCCCGGACGACGTCCGCCCGGACTGGAGGCGCCGTAGCGGCGGACAAAGCAGACAGGCAAAGTGAAATCCAAAAAGCATGTTTTACAACCTTTATCACGGCCTTTTCCTCCCGAATGTGTTCTCGATTTGAAGGCCCGTTCCTTGCCGGCAGCGGGACCCCGTCTCTGTTTTTTCCGGTGGGACAAAATATTTCAGGGATGTTTTTTTATTATAATTCATAATTTACCGGATCGCATACCCTTGTAACATTCGTCCATTATCTAATGTTTTCCAGAACATAGTTTAATATACAGTGCTTTGGACCAAAAAATAGTGTCTTTACTGTACTTGCCCTTTCTCTGCCATTCTTCCTATTTTTAGGGTAAAATTAAATATACGCTGCCGTGATTGCCTGTCGGTTCCGCTTCCGGGCAGATTCACCGACGAGGGTCACAATACTCTCATCTTAAGAACGCCGTTTAATGGTTAAAAATTTCAAGGAGGCTCGTCATGAAACCCACGAAATCCGGAATCGTCGCAATGTCAATCCTCTCGTTATTGATCTTCGCCAACTTTGTTTTCAGCGCAAGTGCAGTACGGGCCGCAACGGCTCAGGCTGAAAAGGGTTCTATCCCGTCCTCGATCAAAAATCCCCTGGACGAACATTTTCATAAAGCGGAGGATGACTTCAAAAATAAGGACAATGCCGGCGCGGCTTCGCAAGTTCAGCAAGCCGCTTCACTGGTTGATCTTGAAGCGAAAACCACCGAGGAGAAGACGAATAAATCGATCCTGGAGGCTCGGAAAGATCTGGAAGATCTGTCCGGTAAGCTGAAAAACGGAACGGTGAAGTCAGAGGGAGAAATGAGGACCGTTTTTGTCCGGGTCCATCAGCTGCTGGCAAAAGCTTACAGCGAGCAGGCTTCCAGCTCCTGGACCAAGAAAGCCGTCTCCCAGCTGTCCCGGGACATGACCCTGGCCGCGGACAATCTGGAGAGCGCGTGGAACTGGACCGGCCGCGAGATAGAAAAAGAGACTCAGACAATTATCGTTTCGGCAAAAGAAATAGCGCACAAACTCAAGAACGAGAGCGACGCGAACCTCGGAGAAGCCAAAAAGAGCATCGGCAGTCTTAACAAGGAAATTTCCAAAGTCAAAGCCGCGCCTGAAAAGGAGTTGAAAGGGCCCCTGACGGTCAAGTCCAGTAAACCTCCCGAGACCACCGGCTCCCGGGACGTTCTGACCACCGCCATCACGAAGGTGGCGGAATCCACAATTCCTGCCGTTGTATCCATTTTTGTGACGGAGCGAATGAATGTGCCCAATCCGTTTGTTCCTTACGAGCATAATCCTTTTTTTAAACATTTTTTCCATCTTCCCAAGAAAATGCCGAAAAAATTCAAGGAAAAGCTTGAGGGGCTGGGGTCTGGCATGATTGTCGACACAGATGGTCACATTTTAACCAATAATCACGTGGTAGCGGGTGCAACAGTGATCAAGGTAATCTTGTCCACCGGAGACGAGTATAACGCCAAAGTGGTGGGCACGGATCCGCCAACGGACCTTGCCGTAGTCAAAATATCCCCCAAAAAAATTCTACCCTTTGTCACATTCGGGGATTCGAATAAGGTCAAGGTGGGGCAATGGGTCGTGGCCATAGGCCGCCCGAGAGGACTTACCGAATCCGTCACCCAGGGAATCATCAGCGCCAAACACCGTGTTGGAATCGAAAACCCCACGAGCTATCAGGACTTTCTCCAGACCGACGCCCCCATCAATCCCGGCAACAGCGGCGGTCCGCTTCTCACTCTCGATGGGAAGGTAATCGGCGTGAATTCAGCTATTGCCACTGAATCCGGGGGGTTTGAGGGGCTCGGCTTCGCCATCCCGAGCAGCATGGCCGTCCACGTGGGCAACGCCTTGATAAAGTACGGAAAAGTGGAACGCGGATGGCTGGGGGCTTCCATCCAGCCTCTCACCCCAAGTCTGGCAAAGTCGTTCGGCCTGTCTTCCCCACATGGAGCCTTGATCGCTCAGGTCATGAAGCAAAGTCCGGCAGATAAGGCCGGTTTGAAAAGAGGAGACATAGTCCTGAAATACGGGGAAAAGAAAGTAAGAACCGGTGACAATTTAAGAAACGATGTGGCCGATACAAAAGCCGGGACGGAGGTCAAGCTCACCGTCTGGCGCGATGACAAGGAAAAGGTGCTTACGGTCAAAATCGGTAATCTCGAAGAACTGAAGGAACGGCTGACTG
>JARRRH010000490.1:0-2942 GCA_037380925.1 Deltaproteobacteria bacterium
GCCGTGACGACACTGGAGTTGAAAGAGACAGCGGGCACCGTGGCAGGTATCCACCAGCCACGATCCTGCATTGACTCTCCGCCCCGGAGGGGAGTTTGTCGATGGATAACGCGATCATCGTTTTAGCAGGAGCTACCGGCAATCTCGGCGGACGCATCGCCACAGCGATTCTCGAACGGGGCGCCGGTGTGAGGGCTATTGTCCGCCACAGCAGCAACCCTGAAAAGGTCGAAGGGTTGCGGAAGCGGGGTGCAGCGATCGCCGAGGTGGACTTCAACAGCGCTCCTGAGGTGACCCGGGCGTGCGTTGGTGGGTCGTGCGTTATCTCTGCGCTGTCCGGACTGCGGGACGTCATCGTTGAGACGCAGACGTTGCTGCTCGATGCAGCAGTGGAGGCCGGGGTGCCACGCTTCATCCCGTCCGACTACGCCATCGATTTCACGAAGTTACCTCCCGGAAATAACCGCAATCTTGATCTGCGTCGAGAATTCCACGAGCGTCTCGACAAAGCGCCGATTGCGGCTACCTCGATCCTCAACGGCATGTTCACGGATCTGCTGACCGGTCAGGCTCCGATCATCCTCTTCAGATTGAAGCGCGTTGTCTACTGGGAGGACGCTGATCAGCTGTTGGACTTTACGACTATGGACAATGCCGCTGAATATATCGCAGCCACAGCTCTCGACTCTCATACTCCAAGATTTTTGCGCATCGCCGGGGATCAAATGAGCGCCCGCGGGTTGGTGGAGGTGGCCGGTGAAGTGAGCGGGGAAAATTTCCGCCTGTTCCGCGCAGGAGGCTTGAGGAGACTCGAGAAACTGATCAGGATCACGCGGGCGGTCTTTCCCCGGAGCCGTGCACTCTATCCACCTTGGCAAGGCATGCAGTACGTGTACAACATGTTCAGCGGTCGCGCGAAACTGGAACCCCTCGACAAGGACCGTTATGCAGGTATCCGGTGGACAACGGTGCGCGATGTTCTTGCGGCACGCTTGTCGTAATATGGCGACTGAGCCTAGTTCTTTCTGCCTTTCCCCTTACCTCCCTTGGACTTTTGCTTTTTTTGTCCCGGGGGATACCTTTTTACCACTTCTGGGTGATACTCGTAAGGCTTGTCGGTGCCCATCTCCAGGCTCACATAGTCATTGATATCGATGTGAAGCCGTGTTGGAAGCGAAACGCCTACCTGCCACCTCCCTCCATCATAATAGAAATAGAGCTTCCTTCCTGTATCGTAATAGACGGAAGAAGACGGATAATAATGATAACGGTACTTCGCCCTGTAGCCGTGCGCAGGAGCCCACGGAGGAGGACCGGTGCCGCGGGGAGGAGGCGGTGGCTCGTGACGATATGCAGGCTCTTCCCCGACGACCACTCTGGCGCTCTGACATCCCATGTTGAATACCAGGGAGCAAAAAATAACCCACAAAATCATACCCGTTGCCTTGAAGTATCGATGCATGAGACCCTCCGGATTTTTCATGTGCCCTTGTTTGGCCCTCAAATGCAAAATCGAGGAGGCACAGGAGCTACGATAGTTCCGACACCAAAAATGACGATTATATTATTTTATCATAAACTTGGTCATCAATCCAACTCCACCTGTATTCAGGTAATGCAACATTTCTGGCCCCCCCTTTTCATTTGCACGGCTGTTTATCAAGGGATCTCATGCGGTCAAGCATTGGACATGGTCGCAAGATGAGATATAATAATTAAATTTATAGTTTTGAGCATTCCTGTCCAAAAAGGGTTTCGCGATGTTGCAGGGGCATGGGGATCTCTTTTCAAAAACGAGGGGAACCGGGCAAAGACTTTGCAGAAAGGTGCCCCGAAGGCGGGCGGAGACCCTCATCAATCCATTCCATGGAAGGCTTTTCATGGCCGTTTCCGCAGGAGGCCTTCCGCCCGCCTAACCCATCGCCTTACGCTGTGTGCCGGGCACCGGGCTTCTCGTTTTTGAAAAGAGACCCCCATGCCCCTGCCTCGGCGATGCAAAAAAAGGGGACCTGTATTGCAAGTAAAATCACCCATTGTGTAAAAACAGCCAGTTATGCAAGTAAAAAGCTTATTTCAAAGTTATTTCGGACACCAGTGAGTTTTGAGATGGATCCAGTATGGCAAGGCCAAGAGAAATCAAGATAGGCTGCTGCGGTTTTGCTGCCTCCCAGCAGGAGTATTTCAGGCTCTTCAGCCTCATCGAGATTCAGAATACGTTCTATCAACTGCCGAGACTCCGGACCGCGGAAAAATGGCGCAACACCGCACCCGGAGGGTTTGAGTTCACCATGAAAGCGTGGCAGTTGATCACCCATGAACCGTCAAGCCCCACCTACAGGCGTCTTAGAAACAAGATCGGGCCGGAAAGATATGGTCACTATGGAAAATTTCGCACCACGCCGGAGGTTCTCGATGCATGGAAAAAAACAGCCATGTTCGCCCATGCTCTCGGTGTGTCTGTGATCGTGTTCCAGTGTCCGGCCAGTTTCAAACCCACGAAGAAGAACGCCGACCACATGAGGCGATTTTTCAACACCATCGACAGGGGAGGGTTTGTGTTCGCCTGGGAACCCAGGGGTAAATGGCCGGAGAAACTCGTTCTTGAACTCTGTGAAGAGCTGGCCCTGATCCACTGCGTTGATCCTTTCATAAACCGTCCCCTCTACGGGGAATTTCAGTATTTTCGCCTTCACGGATTGGGAGGCTACAACTACAAATACACGGATGAGGAAATGGGAAGGCTTGACAAAAGGGTGGGCACCAAGACGACCTATGCCCTCTTCAACAACAACGCCATGAAAGAGGATGCCTTGCGATTCAAAGCAAGGGTGGAAAGCCAGGAGGCTGAAGCGCCCTCGAAACTCCGAGGAAGGGCTGGATCTTCATCCCGGAACCGCCCAGAGAAACCGCACCGATTGTATCACCATGATATGCCTCGGAAA
>JARRRH010000491.1:0-4126 GCA_037380925.1 Deltaproteobacteria bacterium
TTTTTGCTGACTAAGGCCGGGCATTTCCTTGCTGCAGCCATTCTGCTTTCCGGAAGCGCAGCGTGGAATGGTCAGAGCGCCGCCGGAATGGAAGATGAAGGGCTCCTCCGAGTGAACGTCTATCGACTCATTGTGGATCCTTTGCGGGATCAACCTGTTGTGATGCTCTCAGATGATCTTGAAAAGCGCGCCCTTCCCATTTGGATCGGGTTTGCTGAAGCGAACGCCATCGGCTCAGAGATGGAGGGAATTCATCATACGCGGCCTCTCACCCACGACCTGATGGAGAGGGTTATCCAAGAGAGCGACATCAGAATGCACCGCGCCGTGATCACCCACTTGGAGGAAGGCACCTATTATGCCACCCTGGTGCTTGAACGGGCCGGAAAGCTCATGGAAATCGATGCCCGGCCCAGCGACAGTATTGTCATGGCCCTGAAGTTCAAGGCGCCGATTTTCGTAACATCAAGCCTGTTTGATGCGCAGGCCGTCGCCCTGTCAAGGTCAGAGGATGTCGAGAAAAGCTACGGCCTGTCTTTCCAGGCTCTCACACCCGAACTTGCCCGCGCGTTTTCCTTCGGATCAACCCACGGCCTCCTGGTCTCCGATGTGGCGGAAGGCAGTGCGGCCGAGCAAGACGGCATAAAACGGGGTGATATTTTTGTGGAGCTGGGTGGGCAAGCGGTCAAAGATGTGATCTCCATTCGGGAAGCCCTGGAGAAAAAGATTCCCGCCCTTGGGGCCAGGATTTTCCGAAAATCCCAATACCTGTCCGTGACCCTTCATTTGGGCTCCCGCCGGGAAGAATAAGACGTTAGGCTTTGAAAGTACCGATTTGAAGGATGTGCCCTGGAATGGGTTTGGGCCGTGCGACCTCCCAGTCTAGTAGAGTCCCCAGTTCTATTTCAACATAATGGTCGTCCACTTTGAGGTACGGTGTTCTTCCTGGATCGGCAATGACAACGGCTCTTACCCCGCCCCTGAGGGCTCGATTGATGAGCCTTTTGAGAGAGTGCCCCATGTTGTCCCAGAAGCAGATGTCCGCTCCGATGAGGATGTCAAAAGCTGAGAAGTGTGCTTTGCTTAAATCGTTCATGTATTTTTGCAATGTCTCTATCCTTAATCCGTTCACTTCTGCATGGAGGTGAAGATAAGGAAAAACATCGGCGTCGGTGTCAACGCCGGTCACGACAGCGCCGTATTTTTTCGCACAATAAACGCCTGCCAGTCCCCAGCCGCAACCCAGTTCTATGACCCGGGTCCCCTTGGGCATTGATCCCGTACGCCCGGATTTCTTTGCGGGCACCACGGTTCGCCGCTACGGCATTCTTCGGACTTCCGGCCATAAACGACCCAGATCCTTGGAAGGTTGATGCAGCCTATGGCTATATCACATGCGTGCATAGAGGGCAAGGTGCTTTACTGGGCGCATTGCTATGAAGCCACGTTCTACAGATGCCTTGACTATTTTTGAAGGAGAGACCATAAATGTACCCGGAGCCGGTTTAAAGGAAGATGGGTTCAAGTCTGCGGTTTTCCGCGCAGGAGAGTAAGCGAAAATGTTTTTGAAGGCGCTCTGCGAGCCATGGAGGAAATAGCGGTGTCAGATGCTGCCACGCCTCTTGGTGACCTGGAAACTCAGGTGGCTCAGGTCATGGAGGCCATAAGAAGGTACCCTTCCAGGAGAAAGCAGATTCTGACCGGTTTTCTCTCCTCCTTTTTTGATGCGGTCAAGGAAACCCTCAAGAAGCAAGGCCGCATCATGCCCATGTACATCATTCTGGCAGACGAAGTAAGCTTCGGAATCCCTCCGGTCACGGAGGAGGTCACCACAAGCGCAAAGGATCGTCGTGCCGAAGCGGTCGTGACCCTCGACGGGTTTCAGTCTAAAAGCGACATCAGTGATGTGATTTGTCACATCAGTATGTCGTCCCCCGCTATCGGGGTCATGGGATGGGTGCTCAAAGTGAAGCTTCATGATGGATCTGTGTCCTTCCTTCGCGAGATGCCGTACCTGTTTGATTCCAAGGAAAAGGTAAAGACTTTGGGGGAGCTTATCGCCCAAATGGAGAGGATTTCCGGAGGCTGATGCCGCGCATAGTGATTTCAGCCAATTACATCTGCCCTGTGAGGGGATTGGCAAGCCTGGAGCCGCCTGAAACAGGGAGGCTGGGCCGGGCAGCCAAGACGGCCAAGGGAATAGGACTGGGGAGACTGCTCATACCCGTTCTGGAGGAAGCTCTGTGGCGAGGGACAAGAGCCAAAATTGCCTTCTTGGATGGACTGGTCGGCGCATTGGATCAAGTGGCGGAAGCTGGCCTGGAGGCGCGGTTCATTGCTCCGACCCAGCGCATACTCGGGCTGGACTGGGCCGCTCCCCCAATGGTCGCGGGGTTCCAGGATCCGTCGGCCCGGGCCGTATTTGTAGATGGAAAAGTGAGGCACCTTCGGCCCCTTGCCTGGTGGGCGGATCCTTCCCTCATTCAAAAGAGGATCGGAGGGCTTCAGGAACTGGCGGGCGCTGTGTGCGGTCATCCCGCACTTACAGGTTGGGTGGTTCTGGACAGGGCACTGGAATGGGTCCGGCCTGAGATCCAGGGAGCCGACTGGGTTTTGAAGGCTTTTTTGGAAGAGATCCGGGATCACGATGAAGGATCCGTGATTCACCTGGGGATTGGGTGGTCCGAGCTTCTCGAGCCTGAGACCGTGGGGGCCTTGAGCCCGCAAGTCGACGGTCTCCATTTAAGCGGTCTGGAGGTGTGGCCGCCGGACCTCAGAAAGCCGGCTAGGGGAATGCACGACTTCGACGCGGCAGCCTATCTGGGTGCCTTAAGCCAGTGGCTTTTCAGCCGCCCCACAGAGGTTGAGGTGGGTTGGGGATTTGTGGATAGCCTCGTGGATCCTGAACAGGTGTCGGAGGCCGGGGAAAGGCTGGGGAGGCAGGCACTCGAGGGGATCTGTTGGGTAAACCTGGCAGATCCGGAGCCTGGGCTTAACTATAAACCGCCTTGGTTGTTTCGTCCCGTTCTGATCGGCACCGGTCTGCTGGATGCGGGTCTTGAACCGAAGGCGTGGGCCGAGCTTTGCATCAGACGAATTCGGGGAGGGGCTCGTGAGGCAAAACCTCTGGATTTTGTGGACGTGGGGGCGCAGGAGTACACAGCCGAACCCCGGATGCACCTTTCCCGTCTGTGGGATCATTTTCTGGAATCCGAGTGAGCATGCTTTTCTTTATTTCCGTACTGGAGAAAATCGGCGGAAACGGGGCAAAGGCCTATGTCTGCAATGCCTGCGGGGGCCTGACAACCCATTCGGACCGGTTCCTTGCGGTAGAAGGGCAGAAACGGCATTTTTTCGTCAATCCTGCGGGGATGGAATGCGACTTCTACACCTTCTCGTCTTGCCCCGGCGCCGTTGGCCTGGGAGAGGTCACGGAAGTCCATACATGGTTTCCGGGATACGGATGGCGCATGGCCTTCTGTGTCCATTGCGGCCAGCACTTGGGCTGGAACTATGAGGCGCTTTCCGCTTTAAAGCGGCCCTTCAGTTTCTGGGGAATCCTGGTCTCCCATGTCAAAACAATCCAAAATCCGGAGTGACCCTGCTGAGAAGTCTCCCGCCCCGCCTCAGAGAAGGAAAAAGGCGCATTGAAGTGTGCGGCAGCGGTGATTAGTTTTTTACGTAATCGCAGAAGGCTCCCCCATGCGGGGGGTCCAATAGTGAGCTGTTTTGTAGAATTTGAACGCTGGACAGCATGACAGCGGTTCCAAAATGAGAGAAGGTGGGAGGAGGGAGTTTTTATGCCACAAGAGTACAAAGAAGTTCCTGTCAGCGAGCTCAGAGCGCGCATCTCGCCGGAGTCACTTCCCTTTGAGAGCACGGCCGCAGTCAATCCCCCGGGAGAGAAAATCCTGGGTCAAGAGCGGGCCAGCGAGGCCATTCGATTTGGAATGGGCATGAAGGCGGACGGCTACCACATCTTCATCGCAGGCCCCTCAAAGGCGGGCTTGACCTACACGGCCAGGACCTACATCGAAGACCAGGCTAAAAAGGAGCCCACGCCGCCGGATTGGTGCTATGTACACAATTTCAAGGAACCGGACAAACCCAAGAGCCTGAAGCTTAC
>JARRRH010000492.1:0-2936 GCA_037380925.1 Deltaproteobacteria bacterium
TTCTGGAAATCGACAATTTCAGAGAGGGTATTGATGCTGTGGGTAAATGAGTCATAATTGGTATTCAGATTTTCCAGCCCCTGCTGAATGAAATCCTTCAAAGAATTTAATTCTGAAGAGATCCGGCTCAATTCACCGAATATGGCCGCATTTTCTTCCATCTTTTTTATGGAAATCACCTCTGCGGTGACCTCCTGCGTCTGGCGAGACCATACCATCAATATCATAGATACCCCCGGCCATGTGGATTTCACCATTGAGGTGGAACGATCCTTGAGGGTCCTGGATGGTGCCATCGGTGTGTTTTGCGCTGTCGGGGGCGTAGAACCCCAATCGGAGAAAGTCTGGCACCAGGCCGACCGGTACAAAGTCCCGAAGATCGCCTTTATCAACAAAATGGATCGCATTGGAGCGGATTTCTTCCGAGCCGTTGAGATGATCAAGGAACGGCTCGGCGCGACACCTTTGATCCTTCAGTTGCCATGGGGTGCTGAAGACAGCTTTTCCGGGGTTATTGACCTCGTTCAGATGAAAGCCATCATGTGGGAAGAGGAAACCTTGGGGGCTGCATTTCAGGAGATCGCCATTCCTCCGGAATTGGTGGATCAGGCTTTGAAACATCGGGACCTGCTTCTGGAGACCTTGGCTGACAAAGACGACGCCATCATGGAGAAATACCTCTCCGAAGAGGAAATCGATCCTCAGGAACTGAAGCGGGCTATCCGTGCTGCCACGGTGAAAATGAAATTGGTCCCTGTGCTTTGCGGTGCGGCTTTGCGCAACAAAGGCATTCAACCCCTCCTGGATAACATTGTGGAGTGTCTTCCCTCCCCCATCGACGTCCCGCCCATCGTGGGACACGTTCCTGCTTCGGGAAAAGAGGAATCTCGCCCGGCCGACGAGAAGGGCCCTTTTTCAGCTCTGGCCTTCAAAGTCCAGATGGATCAAGGTCGCAAAATGACGTACATGAGGGTCTACTCCGGGTCGGCAAAAGTGGGCGAGGCCATGTACAACCCTGGGAAAAAAGCCAAAGAAAAATTGGCCCGCCTTCTCAAAATGCACTCGAACAAAAGAGAGCGGGTTGATCGAGCTTCTGCCGGGGATATTCTTGCGGTTATGGGTTTGAAGTTGACGAGCACCGGGGACACCCTGTGCGATGAAAATCATCCCATATTGCTGGAGCCCATGCAATTCGATGCGCCGGTAATCTCCATGGCCGTGGAGCCCAAAAGGGTCCAAGACCAGGAAAAGCTCTTTGACGCCCTTGAAAAGCTATCGGATGAAGACCCCACGTTTAAGTCCAAAGTCGACGAGGAAACAGGGCAGATAGTGATTTCGGGTATGGGGGAACTTCACCTGGACATTCTTCTGGGCCGCCTGAGGAGAGAATTCTTTGTCGATACCAACCACGGGAAGCCGCAGGTGGTGTACAGGGAGACCATCTCCAAAAAAGCCCGGCGCCAGGAAATCTTTCAAAGGGAACTGGCAGGGCAGCAGCACTTTGCGGCCGTGACCATAGAAGTCACTCCCCTACCGCGGGGCAGCAGTAACCGGTTCTATGATCGATGTGAAAATCCCGGCCTCTCGGAAGAGTTTCTCAGCGCGATCCGGGAAGGTGTCGAAGAGGCCGCAGGCAGCGGCGTCCTTATGGGATATCCGGTTATTGACGTGGAAACGGCGCTCTTGGACGTGCAAATCCATGAAACCTATTCTAATGCCATGGCCTTCCGGGTTGCATCCTCCAGGGCCTTTGAAGCCGCCTGCTCCGAAGCCGACCCTGTTCTTCTCGAGCCCATCATGAAAGCCGAGATCCTGATCCCTGAGGAATTCGTGGGAGAAGTCATCGGTGACCTGAACAGCCGGCAGGGTAGGATAGAGCAGATTACCGCCAAAGGACCCGTTCAGGTGCTCACAGCCAGTGTGCCCCTTTCCAAAATGTTCGGTTATTCCACCGCCTTACGTTCCCTTTCCCAGGGGAGGGGCACCTTTACCATGCATTTCAGCCACTATGACAAAACCTAGCGAAGCGGCGATTTTATGGCTTGACAAAGTTTTGGGCCTGTACCTATAGTCCCAGACTACAAAAGAGAAGAAAGCCCATTCAAAAGCATCGCGTTCAGGAAGGAGGCAAAAACGGCCATGAAAATAGGTAGACTCACGCTGATTCTCGTCCTCTTCTCCGGTCTCGCCTTTCTGGCGATCGGGGCGCTGACGGCCGCAGACGTGCCTGACAAAATTCTTCTCGAAAATCAGGGCTATAAGAAAAACATGAAGGGGCCTGTCGAGTTTTCCCATATGAAACATGCAACAGAGTACGGGGCCGCATGCACCGATTGTCACCATGTGTATAAGGACGGCAAGAATGTTTGGAAAGAAGGCGATCCCGTTCAGAAGTGCAGTGCCTGCCATGACCCCCAAAAGAGCCAAGGCAATATCCCAAAACTTATGACCGCCTATCACGATAACTGCAAGGGTTGCCATAAAGAACATCAGGACGAGAACGCCCCCTACAAGAAATGCAATGACTGCCATCAGAAAAAGGACTAACGAGGCTTTCGCCAGGGAGGGACAGGATTTTTGGTGAGCCCGGATGGCTGTTTCCCGAAAGGCGATATCATGACGCGGCTTAAGGCGTAAGGAAGTTTCAGTCGCATATTCGATTTGCCGTGAGCCTTATGCCTTGCGCCATGCGCCTCAAAAAGAAGGCCGCTCTTTAAATAAGAGCGGCCTTTTCTTGTTGGTAAAAGGAGAGATGTTGTGCCTGCAGTGTACCGACCTTCTCGAGGCAAACCGCAGGCCTAAACGAATCTTTGCAATGAAAAATAAACCTAGATTTCCGTGACCGTTATGGCTTCCTGATCACATACCTCAACACAGCTTTCGCAGCCTAGGCACTCCTCAGCATTGACCGGCACGGATTTCCCATCCTGGATTTC
>JARRRH010000493.1:0-2935 GCA_037380925.1 Deltaproteobacteria bacterium
CAAATGAGGCGGTAAGCCGTGGTGAGGGGCGAAGGGAGGCTCAAGGAGTGGAGCGGGCCTCGGAAGGGAAAAATGATCGTATCCGGGAAGAAGGGTGATAGGGGGTTCACGAAATCAGGGCAGGGCGTTTTTAAAGGAGTCTTTATGGGCGATGAGGTTCAGTGCGGTGGCGGTGCATCGGGCCCTTGGGTCGAGGGCGCGAAGGGATGAGGAAAACCTTCGAAATAAGTATAACATATTGAAATTACAATAGAAACAGGCTTATTTTGTGATTTGGCATCCTTAATCTTTATCACCATCCGTATACATTTGGCGGATGAACCAAAGTTCCAATGAGATTCCGTGGGCAAGAAAAATGTTTCACGTGAAACATGGTTTTTCCTTTTCAAAGGCAGGTGGTTGTGCTATCAGCTTCGTGGTCAATGTTTGAATAGCCTCAGTCAGCTGATTCCTCGACGGAATTCGGCACTTTTCTTCTTTCGGTGGCCCAAGGAGGTTTGACGCCTCGCCGATGGGGTTGATTATCGCATTTGCCAATCAGAAAGGGGGTGTGGGTAAAACGACCACAGCCATCAACCTTTCTGCTTCTTTGGCGGTTGCGGAGAAGACCTGTCTTTTGGTGGACTGTGACCCTCAGGGAAACGCCACTACAGGCTTGGGAGTGGACCGTTCTGGGCTGGGAAAGGGGCTCTACGAATGGGTTCTGGGCTCTGCCGAAGGTGAAGAGGTTATCCTGAACACCGCTGTTCCGGGCCTCTTTCTCGTCGGCACAACCGTGGATTTGATCGGGGCTGAAGTTGAAATGGTCTCTGTGGAAGAGAGGGAATACCAAATCCGCAAAAAGGTCTATTCCCTGAAAGATCGTTTTGATTACGTATTTCTGGATTGCCCCCCTTCCTTGGGGTTTTTGACTGTAAACGCCCTGACGGCTGCCGATGCCGTGCTTGTACCCCTCCAATGTGAATATTACGCTCTGGAAGGTTTGAGCCAGCTGCTGCAGACTGTGCGAGCGGTCAAAAGAGGGCTGAACACGTCTTTGGAACTCGCGGGAATCCTTTTGACCATGCATGATTCTCGGAACAATCTCTCCCTTCAGGTGGCGGATGAGATTCGAAACCATTTTAAAGGGGCGGTATTTCACACCGTCATTCCAAGAAATGTGCGTCTGAGTGAGGCGCCCAGCTATGGCAAGCCGGCGCTATTATATGATATCAAGTCCAGTGGAGCCCAGAGCTACCTGGCGCTAGCCCGAGAACTCATGGGCAAGGGAGCCGTTCACAATGGTCAAGCGCAAAGCTTTGGGTAAGGGTCTTTCGGCTCTTATCCCGGAACCGGAGAGCGGGCACGACGCGCAACAGGGATTTTTTCAATGTCCCATTGAAGCGATAGAGCCCAACCCCTATCAGCCCCGCCAGAGCTTCGGGGACCTGGATTTTCAAGAATTGGTAGATTCGGTGAGGGAGAAGGGGATCATCACCCCCCTTTTGGTGAGTAAAACAGAGGAGGGTTTCCGCCTTATTGCCGGCGAACGCCGATGGCGGGCAGCCCAGAAAGCGGGGTTGCCGAATGTGCCGGTGGTGGTGCGGGAGAGCTCTCCCATCGAGTCCTTAGAGCTTGCCCTGATCGAAAATATTCACCGAAAAGACCTCAACCCCATCGAGGAGGCCCAGGCTTACAGCAAGTGCCTGGAACAAGGCCGGGTCACACAGGAGGCGCTTGCCAAGAAACTGGGCAGGGAGCGTTCCACCATTACCAATGTGCTGAGACTTCTTAAGCTACCCCAACCGATTCAACAGGACCTGATCGACGGCCGTATGTCCATGGGGCATGCCAGGGTGCTCGCCGGTGTGTTAGGCAAAGAGAAGCAGATGGCCTTGCGAGATATCATCCTCAAGAGAGCGCTGTCGGTAAGGCAGGTGGAGGAACTGGCCAAAAGGCAGGAAAAGGCGTCCAAATCCCCGCAAACAAGCCCTCAAATGGAAGACTATATCCAGTCACTCGCCGAGAACCTCAAGAGATCCCTAGGCACAAAAGTGGAGATCCGGAAAAAAGGCCGGCGTGGCCGAATTGTTATCCACTTCTATTCAGACGAAGAGCTGGATCGCCTGCTCGAGCTCCTGACTTAGTTTACATGTCTAGCCATTCTTGTCCAAGAGCGGTTTCGCGATGTTGGAGGGGCATGGGGGTCAGACCCCCATGCCCCTGCCTTGCAAGTAAAATCACCCATTGTGTAAAAACAGACACGTATGCAACTAAAAAGGTTATTTCAGAGTTATTTTGGACGCCGGTGATGTCTAGCCCGCCCTCGCGCTGTAACAACGGAAGTTTCAGGTGAGTGTTCGATTTTCTTTATGCCCGGTGCCCTGCGCCTTTAGCCTTTTGTCACTTTCTTTTTTTCCACCGCTGCTCCTCCCCCTTCATGAGGCGGCGAATGTTGTCCTTGTGCCGAAAACAGATGAGGCCGGCCATCAGCACGGCGGCGACGACCCAAAGGGCGGGCATTCCAGTAACCATGAAAAACACGGGCAGGCTACAGGCGGAGACCATGGATCCCAAGGACACAAAGTCTGAGACCACCACGGCCGTGATGAAAACGAAAAGGGCCATCACCGCCTGAAGCGGAGCAACGGCGAGACAAACACCCAGCGCTGTGGCCACCCCTTTGCCGCCTTTGAAGCCCACAAACATGGAAAACTGATGGCCGGCAAGGGCGCACAGGCTTACAAGGACCGCCCCTGCTCGCCAATCCGGATAGTATCGGCTGACGATGAAAACGGGGAGAAAACCTTTCGCCACGTCGAGGACCAATGTGACCACTCCCCATGGGAGACCGACCTCCCTCGCCACATTGGTTGCGCCGATGTTGCCGCTTCCCCTGCGGGTGATTTCCACCCGGCCTGCCAGAAGGGCGATCCATTTTCCAAAAGGGAGGCTC
>JARRRH010000494.1:0-2928 GCA_037380925.1 Deltaproteobacteria bacterium
ATCCACTCGACACTCTCGGCGTCTGCGATGAGCTTCTTCATGGACCCTTTTATGTCCGGTGTGCGGAGCACAAAGAGCCAGCCCCCGCCGTAGGGCTCCTGATTCGCGGCTTCGGGTTTTTCCCTTACCCGGGCATTGACCTCCATGATCACGCCGTTCACGGGCGAGAGGACGTCGGCATGATTGTCTTTTCGTTTTAGCCCCCACCCGGCTTTATCTTGGTCCAGTTCCTTCCCCATGAGGGGCAGGTCCAGCGCATCCGCTTTACCGAGAAGTTTCAGGGCAAAATCATCCATGCCCACCCGGATGTAGCCGCCGCTCTCAATGCGGGCCCAGGTGTGGCCATTGTGGAAATAGTAGCCCGCTGGGACATCAAAGCCTTTGACCTGTCGTACCTCGTTGGGAAGGGTTTTGGTCTTCGTCGTCCACACGTCCTCGAAAAACTGGTCAAAGTCACAGTGGGAGCATTCAAAGTCGTAAGCGCACTGTCTCCTTTCGATGCGGTTGGTCAAGCTGTGCCGGCAAATTCTTTCAAGGCCCGGTTTCCGCCTCATGGACTCCTGCCAACTGATCTGCTTCTTTTGCTCCACCTGCTTCTTCATGCCCAAATCGTACCTGCAGGTGGTGCAGTCATAGAAATTGTTGCAGTTCTTGAACTCCACCACCCCTGCTTGCATCCAGATGCAGGGGTTCGGTGTTTTGGCATGCTTGTCCGGCTTTACCATCCAGACCTGACCCCCCAGGACACTCCCGATCTCTTTGCCCTTTCCCAGGTCCCGGCCGTGGCCCTTTCGGTATGACGACCCGTATCCGACGCGACTTCTTCGATCTTCTCTCCTGTCATTCGCCATTTCCCTTACTCCTTGTTTTAGATTTGACTCGCTTTGGTTTCCTATACAAGAGCAAAGGGCGTGCCACTTCCTTTATTTCCAGTCTATGTATTTAATAATATTTGTGATTTCTTCTTTGTCACGACGTGTGCGGTTCGCTCCCGGGGCGTTGTCTTTTGTAGGGATTTCCTACAGGGCCGACTACGGGGTGAGGACTCTTTCGGAAGGGAACGGGATTGGCAGGGGGTTTCCGCAACCGTTGAATTTTTCAACAGGCTTGTCTTGATTTCCTACAGGGCGCTTCCTGAGTCGGGTTTTCGGAGCGCCGGCAGCGGGGGAATTCCGGTTTCGCGGTTAGGAGGATATGGGATCGCAGCCGACTCCTTGCCGCGTCAAAGGCGGGTCGAGGTCCCCCCGGGGTTTATTCTTCCAAGATGTCTTCGATGGCCTTCACCAGCTCCGAGGGATCGACCGGTTTTTCCACAAACCCATCCGGGGTTCCCAGGATCGTATCAGAAGATTCTTCCCCGGCTTCACCCTCTTGCTTTCGGATGACGTTCCTGAAGTCGACCCCGGTGATCCGGGACATTCCGGTCACGACAATTACCGGTATACGGCTCAAGCGGGTATCCCTTTTCAGTTCTTGAAACATGCGGATGCCGCCTTTTTCGGGCATGATCAGGTCCAGCAGGATGAGGTCGGGTTTTTCTTTTCGCGCCAGTTCCATGCCTCCAACCCCGGTTCGGGAGCTGATGCTGTCATACCCGTTGTCCTCCAGGATTGAGCTGATAAAGCTGACACTGTCAGGCTCATCATCGACGATCAGTATTTTTTTGGCCATCTCGCCCTCACTTCAAAACAGCCCCGCAAATGCGATCTGCTCCGAGCTGTTTGAAACTCGACTCGCAGGTTTACATACCGCCCATTTTCGAAGAGCTTTAAGCCTCACGACCGCAGTAACTCAGGAACAGGAATAGCACAAGGCGGGCAGGTTTGAAAGGGCGAATCTTCCGAAACACAAAAACCTTTGGCCGCGTCGATTGAGGTGTGCTATGTTTGCAAGTACCAATAAAGGTGTCTCATTCAAGCCCCGGGGTTTTCAAGACCTGCAACGCGGCGCAACCTCGACCTCGATCCGACTCGAGAACCCTCCTAAACGCTTTTTAAAGTGAAAGCCATGGTGAAGTGCTGGGAAGTCTTTGAATGCAAGGAGAAGGCGTGCCCCGTTTACAAAGCGAGAGACCACCTTGATTTGAGGTGTTGGCTGGTTCCGGGGACCCATTGTCGAAACGGCATCCAGGGAAACTTCGCGGAAAAAATTGGCATGTGCCTTGAGTGCGAGGCCTTTACGGCCAACATGAACTTGGATTCCTTGCAAGAAACGTTAATGGTGGCCGCCGAGCAGTTCACGGAATTCAGGAGGATGGTTGAGGAACGAGACAGGGAGCTGGAAGACACCAGCATGGAACTGGCTATCGGATTGTCGGAGGTTTTCGAAGCGCTGAAGAGGATCTCTTCCGGGGACCCCTGGGTGAGGCTACCCGAAAGCTCGGAACTGGAATTGATCGGCAAGCTGAAGCACATGGTCAACTTGACCGCTGAAAACCTCGCTGAAATAGTGGACCTTTCTCATGAGTTCGCAATAGGTCTCGCGGAGCATTTCGATGTGCTCCACAGGGTTTCCAAGGGTGACCTGAGCGCCCAGGTTACGGGGTCTTCGGAAGTGGAACTGCTGGAACTCCTGAAAAGAGAGATGAACCAGACGATTGAGAGTGTGGCAAGGGAGATCGCCGAGCGCGAGAGGGCGGAAGAGGAACTTCTCAAGGCTCGCGCGGAACTGAAAAAGCGGGTCGAGGATCGCACTGCCGAATTGATGAGGGCATACAAGCATCTCATGCTGGAAAAGGAGGAGCACGAACGTGCCGAGAAGGAGGCGAGGGCGAGTGAAGAGAAGCACCGTCTTCTGTTTAAGCACGACCCGAATCCCCTCTTTGTGGTTGAGTTGAATCGGGGGGCGATCCTGGACGTGAATGAGCGGGCCATTGAGAAGTATGGGCATTCCAGGCAAGAGATGAGCCGAATGTCCCTTTTGGACCTG
>JARRRH010000495.1:0-3611 GCA_037380925.1 Deltaproteobacteria bacterium
ACGCGGAAATGTTTTGATGACGTTCTGATCCTCGATCGCGCTGATGACTTTCATCTTTCCGTAACATTTTAGGCAAATCAGGGTTTCCACCTCATAAATATTCTGGATCAGTCTGGCCCAGTTCTTCCGGTGCACTTTTGATGATTCGACTGATTCCAGAATGCAGGGTATCCGTTCATCCTGGTTTCGTTTTTTCCGCTTTCCCCGGCTGACATCGCTGTAATAACCACATCTCTAATGACTTCGAAAAGACGAAAGGCCTTCTCCCGACCAAGTGAAGCGTTTTTCCGAGCTCCTTCTATGTCAGTTCTCTGGGATTCCCACCTTGCGCAGCCCGTCAAGCAGGCGCTCTCTATCTCTAGGCTCTTTATAAACCTCACGAATCCCGACCCACATGTTATACATCTCCATTGTTTCAATTTTGGATTTATCGAGCTCGGTCCTGGCCTTCTCCGCTTGGCCAAGGTAGACATAGGCGACTGCCAGATATGCTCTTTGCAGGGATCCCATTTCCGGATTAAGCTTGAAGGCCCTTTCAAAAAAAGATGAAGCCTGCTGGAATTGTTCCATACCAAAGTGGGCCAACCCCAGGGTATACAAATAGGTGGCCGGATTATTGGGATCGAGCCGCATTGCCTTTTTGACAAAATCAACAGCTTCCTCGAAGTTGCCGGAATATATCAGAGCGTCGGCCATCGCCGCGTAACCATCCGCATCATGCGGATCGAGCGCGATGGCCCGACGTGCTTCGGCGACGCCCTCCTCATAATAAAGCAGATGGACAAGTTTTTTGGATGTGACTTGGTGGGTATATAGAGGCCAGCGCAGCATATGCCCTTCCATAATTGGGATCCAGCTCAATTGCCTTCTGAAAATAGGGAATCGCCTTTAGGAAATCTTCCGGCGTCCACCGGCGGTAATACTCCCCGCCTTTCAAAAAGGCGTCATATGCCTCTATGTTATCGGTCCCCTTTCGGGCAACCTGTTCCTTCTCACCCGCTGATAGTTTCACCGCGAGCGCTGCAACAATTTTCTGTGTGATATTGTCCTGTAAGCTAAAGACGTCGTCCAGATCGCCATCATAGCGCTTTGCCCAAAGGTGTCCGCCCGTGGTTGCGTCGATGAGCTGAGTGTTGATTCGAACTTGTTTATCCGCCTTGCGCACGCTGCCTTCGAGCACGTACCGCACTCCAAGCTCTTCCGCAACTTGCCGGGCGTTTACACCCTTTCCCTTGTAAGCGAAGGTCGAGTTGCGAGCAATGACGAAGAGGCCTGAGATCTGGGAGAGATCGGTGATCAGGTCCTCCGTCAGACCGTCACTGAAATATTCCTGCTTGGGGTCCTCGCTCATGTTGACAAAAGGGAGCACGGCGATGGAGGGCTTGTCAGGCAAGGGGAATGCCATCTTCTCCTGGGAGGCCGGCCGAATTTTTGATGTGCGCCAATAGAGGTTCCAAGCTCCCGCACCAAGGATCACGATGAGAACGGCAATGGCGCCGGCAAAAATGGGTTTGAAACGCGAAGTCTGACCTTCTTGTGCCCCTCCTTTTCCGTCTGCACGGGTTACCCGCGGCTCCATCAGAACCTTGTACGCCCCCAGGGGCTTGGTGATGTTCTTCACCTTTTGCTCACCCAGGAACTGGTAGCCCAAAGGCAATTTGCTTTCTATGTGATCAAAGGCCGTCTTGGAGACACATATTCCGCCAGGGTCGGCGAGGGACTCCAGTCGCGCCGCAATGTTCACCCCGTCTCCATAGACACGTCCCCCCTCCTCGATTACATCCCCCAGATTGATGCCGATGCGAAAGCGCATCCTCCGGCACTCGGGGAGGTCCGCATTGTGCGCCTGCAGCTCCTTCTGAACAGCCACCCCGCATTGCACCGCATCCACCACGCTTGCAAATTCCGCCAGGAGATTGTCTCCAGGGGAATCCACCACCCGGCCCCGGTGCTGCTTGATGAGGGCAGCCATGATATCTTTGTAGGTTTCGAGAGTCTTGACCGTCGTCGCCTCGTCCTCGCCCATCAGACGACTGTAGCCCACAACGTCCGCGCTGAAAACGGCCGTCAGCTTACGATTATATCCCTCCTCCGCCATATGGGGTCACCTCCCCTGAAATGAAAAAGCCCCCGACCGGATACACTAATCCATCGGGGGCTCCCTTGTTGAGCATCTGACCGCCTTCTGGAAATCTCTCCATGATTTCCCCCTAGAAGGTTAGGTTCATGCTGCTGAATTGCCTAGAGTAAAGTTAAATAAAGGATATTCAGTGGAATTATCACCATAGATACCGAATTGTGTCAAGCGGTATTCGGAGTAGTCGGGCCTTTGAAGGTTGAAGAGGACTCCGGAGTCAACAATGGTTGCATCATTCCGAGCGGCCTATAGGACGAAATCAATTTGCCTATGGTATCGGTATCATAAAACATTTCTGAGAACGATTTTTTTCTGCTTCCGATAATTATCGTGGAATCCCGGAACATTGAAAAGTGGATATCACAGGCTGCATGGATTACATCTGCAGAGATGGGCAAATTCCCTTCCTACTTCCTAGCCTTAAGACACTCACTCCAGACCTTGACCTCTGGCCCGGAGGGTGCCATGCGGATCAAAATGTGCGCGCGACAGACCTGATGGGGTGTAATTTCCTGTTAGGAAGGGTCTTTTCTATCTGGTTGCCTTCTCTTCCTCCCACTATTTCACTCCGGAGGACATTGAATGAGGTGCTCAGAATGTCAGGCTGATCCTGGGCTCTATCGGGGACGACCTGCGGATGGACCACACCGGCGTTGGGGACACCACGAATCTGGCGTCAAGGATGGAGTCTTTGGCAAGACCCGGCAGGACCCTGGTATCCGCAAATACCGTGCGGCTTGCCAGCGGGTTTTTTGAGTTCAAGTCTCTGGGGGAGGTCGAGGTGAAAGGGAAATCCAATCCGCAGGAGGTCTTTGAGCTGATAAAGGCCGGCGCGATTGCCACCCGGATTGAGGCGGCACCTGCCAAGCGACTGACCCCGGTTTGTGGGTAGAGAGAATTCCATGGCGGCCATGAGGGAGGCTTATGAGAAAGCGAAGCCGGGATCAGGGCAGACGGTGGGGATGGTGGGAGAGGCCGGCGTCGGTAAATCGCGCCTCCTTCTTGAATTCCGGAGTAGATTCACGCGAGACGATCTTACTTACCCAGAAGGCCGGTGCCTCCATCACGGCGGTTCCATGCCCTATCTGCCCATATTGGATATCCTGAGACTCTACTTCGAGATCAGGGAAGACGATCGTGAGTTCATCGTCGGGAAGAAGCTGGAGGAAAAGATCCTCCAGCTCGATGAAAACCCTGCAAGGGCGCTTGCCGACGAGAAAAGCCACAGGGCCGCCAACAGAAAGGCCCTTTTCAATGTCAACTCCTGCGGCCTGCCGAGTTTAAATCATATTACACTTGCTGTTTCAGCTCTTTTGCGATTTGTTTCATCTTTTCGATATGTGTTTCTTTGCCCCAGGAATACTGCGGCAGGTCCCATTCCATAGTGTTAAGGTTATTTACTATTTCAGGGAGTATCTGGTAAGGAATGGACAGGAAAAGCAGACCGTCTGGAAACAACTGTCTTGCCTTCATG
>JARRRH010000496.1:0-3176 GCA_037380925.1 Deltaproteobacteria bacterium
CCCCAGATAAGCATGTCCTTTCAAGGAGTTATTCCTTGTTGAGAATGCCCCGCATGCTAACTTTTCGCCGCGACTCATCCCCTTTGACACGATTCCCAAACTTCGGGTAGGAAAGCACGCGAACTGTGGAGCGCTTGTGTTCTTAAAACCACTTGCTTCTCCTGTGCGAGGCGAACATGGCTACCCTATGGAATACGGTGAAGGACCAGATCAAAACCCGGCTGTCCCACAACAGCTTTTCCCTGTGGATAGATCCTATCACCTTGCTCGAGGAAAAGGACGGCACCCTCTTTCTTGGATGCCCGAACAAATTTTCCGTCAAGTGGGTCACGGAACATTATCTTGGAACAATGAACGAAGCGCTCCACCGGAACGCGAATGGTAATTACCGATTCGCTTTAAAGGTGGCGCCGGCCAGCAAGCTTACCCATACCCCACTACTCGCAGGAACGAAACAACTCGCTCTTCCCAATATACCCGCGGCCCCACGCAACGGATGGCGACGCCTTAACCAGGAATTCACCTTCGATCGCTTTGTTGTCGGCAAATGTAATGAATTCGGCTACTCCGCCTCCAAAGCCCTGGCCTCGGAGTCCAATCCGCCATACCACTCCCTGTTCATCATGGCAAACACAGGGTTAGGCAAGAGCCATCTCTCACAAGCCACGGCCCACGAAATACGAAGGACCGATCCCAAACTGAAAGTCTACTACATCACTGCGGAAGATTTCGTGAACGAGATGATCTCCGCTTTAAAGAACAAACAGATTGACGCGTTCAAGAATAAGTACCGCCGCTCCTGCGACGTGCTCCTCCTCGAGGAGGTCCATTTCTTGAGCAACAAGGAGAAAACCCAGGCCGAACTGGGGTACACCCTGGACGCACTGGCCAATGAAAACAAAAGAATCATCTTTACCAGTTCCCTCTTGCCCAAAGACATCCCCAATTTGACCAAGGCCCTTTCTTCGCGTTTAACATCAGGCATCATCTCCACCCTGGAAAAACCGGGCTACGAAACTCGACTTAAAATATTAGGAAAAAAGGCTGCAGAACAACATCTGCCGATTTCTGAAGAAATCATTGATTTGCTTGCCAAAAACCTCACCGGAGATATCCGCCAGATGGAGAGCGCCTTGAGATGCCTGAAAGCCAAGTCCGAGCTTCTGAAAGTCAAAATTGATCGAGGCTTGGCCAAAGAAGTTCTCCGGTGCCATGTGCCTGGGCACAATCCTGTGACCATGGAAAACATCCGCAAGCTGGTGTGCCAGTATTTCAAAATCGATCCCGTCCTCCTCAAATCCAAATCACGAAAGCAGATACATGTTTACCCCAGGAGCGTCTTCGTGTATCTCTGTCGCCAGCATACGGACGTGACCGTAGAAGAAATAGGGCAGTCTCTCAATCGAAATCACTCAACAGTGTTGTATTCTTCCGAAGTAATCGAACACAAAATGAAGGTTGATCACAAGGTGAGAAATCAGGTAAATTTTCTCAGCCAAAGACTCAAAGACTTGAAAAAATGACCGGGAGTGAAAGCCTTCCCTTGAAGAACGCGACCCTGTGGTTCTTGCTTTTTTGTTGCGGCCTTACGGCAGGATATCTCGTTTTTGTGGGGCTGGTCTCCATCTGGGTGGGTGTTCATCAGGTCCGCCAGAACGGCTTCTGGTTGCCCATCGCGGCAGGCGCTCTGGTCGTATTTGCCGCTTCATGGCTCTTCCACCGTCTGGCCCGGTTCCTGTATAGTCAAATCAGGCAAACGGACCGGCTCCAACTTTAGAAAGCAAACCGGTTCCCATTAGACCCCCTCATCCCTCGGCCTGTAAAAAGAAACCAAATACTCCTCATCCATGGGCGAGAGGTTGAACCTTAGGGCAGCCTCTTGGATTAACTTTGGAATGGGTTTGCTTTCATCTTCCAGCCGTTCTGCAGAAATCCATCGGATTGCCTTCCTAAGGTGCTCTCCCTTTGGCTGAATCGTCGTCACAAAAAGACTCCTTGGTGTCGGTCCACCCTTTTGAGCAAAGATAACTCATTCCTTTATGAACCAACCCCGGAGCTTTTTCAAGAGATTACATCATTCCTGTCCAAAAACGGTTTCGCGATGTTGCAGGGGTATGGGCTAGGAATCCGCCCCCTGTTGAGCCGCATCCCACCTTCCGTGTCTCACAATCTCCCCCTCGATCAAATAAATCACCTCCTCGGCGATATTGGTGGAATGATCCCCAATCCGTTCCAAGTGTTTAGAAATAAATAGGAAATTTATAAGATAGCCGACAGCGTCGGGCTTTTTACGAATCTCCTCCTTGATGTAGTCGTACATCTCACGGGCCATGTGATCCACTTCATCATCCAGGGTGAGCACTTGGAATGCCAGATCCAGGTGAAGATTTACCAGGGAATCCAAACTCATCCGGAGCATGGAGGTCGCCTTATCCGCCATACGTTCATAATCCAAAGAAAGCTCCATCCTCGGACGCTTCGAGATGTTCTCCACCCGTTGCGCGATGTTCACAGCCTGATCGCCAATCCTTTCCAAGTCGTTGTTTATCTTGATCACGGCCACGAGAAAACGGAGATCTACGGCCACGGGCTGATGGAGCGCCAAGATCTTAAGGCATTCTTCCTCCACCTCCACTTCCAGTTCATCGATTTCATAGTCGGTTTTCGTGACCTGTTCGGCCAGAGCCCTGTCCCTCGACTCGATCGCCCTGTTCGCCATTCTCACACGTTCTTCCACCATGCCCCCCAGGGACAGGATTCTCTTCTTGATCTTTTCCAGTTCCTTCTGCAAACGTTTAGGCAATGGGAATTCCCTCACTTCCTAGCCAAAACGGCCCGTGATGTAGTCCTCGGTTTCCTTCAGCTTTGGGCGTGTAAAAAGGGCATCCGTTTCACCCACTTCGATCAGCTTTCCAGCGCTGAGCACGGCTCGTCCATGAGAAGCACTTCGGGCTCTACAGCCATGGCTCTCGCAATACATAGCCGCTGCTGCTGCCCCCCAGACAGAGCCAGCGCCGAGTCGTAGAGCCTGTCTTTCACCTCACCCCAGAGTGCAGCTTGCCTGAGGCTTTGTTCCACCTTGTTTGCAATATGAACTTTGTCCCTCATCCCATTGACCCGTAGGCCATAAGCCACATTGTCAAAGACGCTCTTGGGAAAGGGATTCGGCTTTTGAA
>JARRRH010000497.1:0-1375 GCA_037380925.1 Deltaproteobacteria bacterium
CAACCGAAATACTAATAACGACGGGGGCGACTCAACCTTGCCCCCTCAGGGGGCAAGGCATTTAATCCCCTTCAAGGGGTTAAACCAATTCCGGCCCCTCGGGGGTCGGATCTTTTAATCTCGTCAGCTCCCTTTTCCGTTTTTCCTTGAAAATGCTTATATTTATTTGATATTATAATTATTTTCTGAATTTTGCATCTAGATTCGTTTCTCGAGGTTGTAATTTCAAGTTTTTTGCCATTTTGCGTGCAAGAAATTTTTTGCTCATGAAAAATTGACTGAAAATCTGCAGGGCCATAAGGAACCCTGCATCCAGGGACGTGCCTTTCTCCTGGCTTTATCAAGAAATCTGAGGAACCTCTGCATAGAGGGTGTTCTGCTGTCGTGGACAGAAAAGTTCACTTGCTCACGGTTGTTATGGAAAGCCAGCTTGGCGGCTATGAGCAATAGCTTCAAGCGGGCAATCCGGATGGTGTTGTCCTGAATCCCAGCAAGCAGGTCGGGCCCTTCAGGGTCAACTTCCTGAGTGCTTTTTTGAGCGAGTATCTTGAAATATCGCCAAAGGTTATAAGCCAACATCACAATCTGAAAGTAGGCGTAGTTATTTTTGAATTTGGCAGAAGGGATCGCGTCCAGGCCCTCGCGCTTGGCCTCCCCAATCAGGTTCTCTGCATCGGCCCTTTTGTCGTATTGGGCTATGACCTTGTGAGCTTTTGCCTTACTGGATAGGGTTACGTCGCCTAGGTTGATACCAGCTTCCGGGATCAAAAGGAGGCTTGGCTCTTTTGTTGGCAATGATGAAATGGAAGCCGGCTTTGGTGGCTGCAAGAACACTTTCCCAACTAAAAAACTCTCCATCAGCTCGCAGAACAACCTTCTTAACGCACCCGGGCAAATGGCCCTTGATTTGACTGATGAAGGCCGCGGATTCCTCCCCGTCCAGAACGTCGCCCTTCCTGAGTTTGCCCAAAAGATACTCCCTGGTTTCATCCACAAAACACAACACAGGGCGGTATGCTTTCTTCCCTCGATGGCTGGTGTTGTATCCTACGCGGCCCCCTTGCTGATTGCCATAAACCGTTTCCGCAGTGGTATCGATACTCAGATGGATCCTTCGATATTTCAGGCCACACAGTTGCCAAGCCCGTTCCCGCAAAACACTGCTAACCTTGAGAATCGATTTAGCCTGATTAATGCTGAGACTGTCCACATATCTCCAAAAAGTACTGGCCGCCGGCAGACGGGGCAGCTGGAAAAAGCCGCAAACCATCGCGTCCAAGCGGATATAGACGAAATGCCACAAGCGATTGAAACCGATAAAGAGCAACATCAAAATCCCGACAACCATGCGATAGTGACCCAGCTTGGGTTCTCG
>JARRRH010000497.1:1400-4309 GCA_037380925.1 Deltaproteobacteria bacterium
TAACCATCTGGGTTACCTCCTATCCTTTGGGATGTGTTTGTGCAAACCCAATAATAATAGGATACCCAGATGGTTTTCTATTTTTTATTCACCATTCGGTGCAAGATCGAGGTACTTATTTAGGCGCTAGAAGGCTGTGTTTGGACCATTCCTCCAGCTCTCTATACATCAGGAGACACATAGAAAGTGGAACTGAACATTAATGCCGTTGACTCGGGTTCTGTTTACAGTGACATTTGCCACTGAGGCAATAGAAAGAGAAAAAATAGTTGACGTCAGACAGTAAGGCCTCTCAAGTGAGTCAATATAGATCGCACCCGTCACTCCTGGGCAACTCATTAAGGGCATGCACACAACAGACTCGATTTTCAAAATCTTCAAAGTGTCTGCAATGTCGTCTTCTTCGGTCTCAGCATCTGACACAGCGATTGGCTTTCCATCGCCTATGACACGATCCACGACACCTCGACAAATCCCTGCTCCCCACAGGGTACTTTCAGTGTTCCTGCCAATAACCTGCCCGATTATCGCACCTGCCGCAGCACCGCCGGCGGCACCATATGCTCCGCCCTTTTGAGTTTTTGTTTGAAGACCGCCGCACGCGACTAAAGACCCAAAATGCAGCGTGCCATTTTTTTGACATGGGTGTCGACAAACGAGCTTCCTGTTGTTTGAAAGCATTCGCCATCCAGAAGCAAGCGCATGAAATATCTACACTTTTTTTAAGGCTCTCTCAGGCATGCTTTTTGCTTTATTACAGACTTTTGACCGATGAGCAGATTTTTATGAGTATGATCAGTGCCACTTGGCTTGGTAAGAATAAAATCCGAGACCAGCCCAATGCTTTGAAGGGAATCGGAGCACCGCTCTATGCCCATGAGAAAAAGCGTAGTGGAATTGAAGTCAAAAATGAATCGATTATCTAAAATGACTGAAGTTGGTATGCCCGTCAATATTGCACCTGATAAACACATTTCTGATAGGAAACAAGCGGAGGAGGCATTAAACACCAGCGAGGAGAGATACAGGACGATACTGGAGAGCATCGAAGAGGGTTACTTCGAAGTCGATCTCGCGGGAAATCTGACGTTTTATAATGATTCCCTTTGTAGAATGACTGGTTATGCACGTGAAGAACTCACGGGAATGAATAATCGGGAGTACACCTCACCCGAGACAGCAAAGCGAATGTACCAGGCGTTTAATGAGATCTACCGCACGGGCATGCCAGCAAACGTATCAGAATACGAAATTATCCGGAAGGATGGAAGCACATGCATCTTTGAAATGTCCACATCCCTTATGAAAGATTCGAATGGCGAGCCCGTTGGCTTTCGTGGCATTGTTCGGGATAGCACAAGCCGCAAGAGGGCTGAGGAGGTGCTCCGTGAAAGCGAAGAACGCTATAGACAGCTTGTTGACCACGCTCCAGCAGGGATCTTTGAAGTCGACTACAGGGAGCAAAAGTTCGTCACTGTAAACGATGTCATGTGTGAATACACGGGGTATACAAGGGAGGAATTCCTGGCTTTGAACCCCTTTGACATCCTTACAGAAGAGAGCAAAAAGCTTTTCATGGAGCGATTGAACAAGATCCTTGCGGGGAAAAAGGTTCCGGAAACGGTAGAATTTACGATTAGAGGAAAGGGCGGCAGAGAGTTCTGGGTCATTCTCAATACAAGATTCATTTATGAAGACGACACGCTCAAAGGGGCCACCGTCGTCGTTCACGATATTACGGAGCGCAAGCGTGCAGAGGAGGCGGTGCGGAAATCAGAGGAGAACTATCGACTTCTGGTAAACAACGCCACCGATGGCATATTCATTGCCCAGAACGGCAGAATCAAATTCCCAAACCCAAAGACAAAGGAGATATTGGGCTATTCTGATGATGAGTTGGCTGAAATCCATTATATGGATCTTATCCACCCTCAAGACCGGAAAATCGTCGATCGAATGCGGGAGAAGAGATCGAAGAGCAACGAATCTAACAGCATTTATTCGCTGAGGGTAATAAATACGGCGGGCAAGCAACTATGGGCCCAAGTTAGCTCCGTTCCTATCATATGGGAGGATCAACCTGCGACTCTCAACTTCGTCAGGGATATAACGCAGCAAAAGATGGCAGAAAAAAAGTTGAGAGAAACAATAGAAAAACTCCGTAAGGTAACAGGGGCAACCATCCAGGCCATGGCCCAGACTGTAGAGGTCAGAGATCCTTACACAGCAGGACATCAAAAACGTGTAAGCAATCTTGCACGCGCAATAGCAACAGAAATGGGGCTTTCATCGGACAAGGTTGAAGGGATCCGGATGGCAGGAAATATCCACGACATCGGTAAAATTTCCGTTCCGGCTGAAATTCTAAGCAAGCCAGGGTTATTAACCGACATTGAGTTTACTCTAATTAAAGCGCATACCAAAGTAGGATATGAAATCCTTAAAGGTATAGAGTTTCCCTGGGACATTGCCAAAGTAGTGCTTCAGCATCACGAACGGATTGATGGTTCCGGCTATCCACAGGGGTTATCAGGCGATGATATCCTTCTGGAGGCAAGGATACTTGCGGTAGCAGATGTTGTCGAAGCCATGGTTTCCCATAGACCTTATCGTCCTGCGCTTGGGCTGGAAAAGGCGTTTGAGGAAATATCGGCGAAGCAAGGGGTAATGTACGATTCCTTGGTCGTGGAAGCCTGCATGAAAGTCCTCAATGAAAGAAATTTTGAAAATGAATACCACCAGTGAACTGGTGGTATCGAGACCCCCTGGAGCTGTTGAGCAGGAAGAATGGCGGGAATCGCTTCAATCGGTGCGAAAGCCCTTTGGCGAGGTGATTTCAAGAGAGGTGAAAACCAGGAGCTACCTCACCTCTCTGCCAGGTGCTCCAGACGGGGAGTATGTGGTTTCCA
>JARRRH010000498.1:0-2909 GCA_037380925.1 Deltaproteobacteria bacterium
AAAGTCGAAGAGGGACAAGCCCTGAAAACGAAACTGGAAGCGGCTACCGGATCTCTTGAAAGCTTGAGGGGGGACTATGAATCGCTAAAACGTGAGTCTGAGGGATATTTGAAACTTAAAGAAGCCGACGCTTTCGTGATAATATCTTCCATGTTTTTTATGTCAGGGTGCTTTCTTTATTACCTTTCCCATTGATCCCAGGATCTCCAATGAACATGATAGGCATATCTGCATTCAGTCCCTTAATCAATGAGTCGCTGTGATCATAATGGTCGCTGGCTTTTAGGAAACCTTCGGTCCCGACGAAATTAATTTCAAACTTATACAAGGAGGTGATAAAATGAGTGAGTCTAGGTATGGACGCATGGTGATGGTAGTCTTGCTTTTGGCCTGTTTACTCAGCTCTTTTTGGGGTTGCACAACTACTTCACAGATCCAAGCTGTTGAAGAGAAGGTGCAAAAGGCCGAGGCAGCCGCGGAGAAGGCTCTGCAAGAAGCCAGGGATGCAAAAGCCTATGCGTCAGAACGCTGTGCTGAATTAACAAAGAAGGCCCAAAAAGCTGAAAATGCGGCTGACAGGGCCGAGAGAGCTGCCAAATCCGCAAAAACCTCAGCCAGTATAGCCGAGGCAATGACCACCAAATGCGAGGATATTTATGAGAGAGCTTTGTCAAAGTGAGTATACTGGGCCCATTTTCGGAATGCTCCCAATTGTAATCTTCCACATTCTGTGAACCAGCCACAGTCGGGATAGTTATACTATTTCTTTTCGTACCTTCAATTTCCCCAGTCTTCAAGGACAAGCTCCAGACCGTTGAAGGTATACAATGGGGAAAAATATCAATAATCTCTCTCGCATGAGTTTTGTCGCTGCTATGGGTCACGTAAAATCCTAGAAATCGAGAAGAGGCATTACTAAAATTATTGGGGTGAATCTTAGGTTAGCGCTTTGTCTTTTCGGCTCCTCATAAGAATTTGTGGGCTCATTTTGGGAAAAGAATGAAAACATTTGAGGTGTCTCACGCTAACTGTGTGCTAACCCAAGGCCCCTCAAACAAGAGGATTCTTGCTTTGGGGGCGAAATGCTTTGCCAGGAATTGTCGGAACAGCCACTTTCCAAAGGCCGCCTTTTCAACCGTTAATACCTGGAGAAGTACAAATAGATAGTTATTTTGCTTAAGCCTCTAAAATTACGTAGATATTCTGGAATTCAAGCCATACTTAACCCACAGATCCTTATGAGGAGCCCTCTTTTATAAAGGAAGGTTTTGCTCGGCTGATATAGACTTAAGGATCAGTCCAATTTTGTGGAACTCAAGAACACGTTGATTCGAGAATACCGTCAACCTCGCCCTCCGTGGGAAAAGGCTGGAAGACTCTCCTGGCAAGGTGATGCAACCGGCATAGTATTGCAGTGCAAAAAACGGGGTATTGCCTCGTAGTTCGAAAACAAATTCAGGAGAGTCTTCAGCCAGTTTGTTGGAGCTAGGTGTTCAATAGCTTCAGAGACATACGTCGGATCTGCTAGGCGCTTGTAAGTTGTCGGGATCTTCATCTGCTCTCGGTAATTCCCAACAGTTTTTCTAACAATGCGAAAACCCTCCGCTCGCAGAATTTGTGTGATTAGAGCATCTGATGCTTTTGGGTTATCTATGATGATGCTTAGTATTTCGCTTTTCAGAGAACGGACGGACACATCAGGTCCTTTTTCGTACTTAACACAGCCTGAAAACAAGAATTGTGCCGGTAGATTTTCTCCCATATAAACTAGTTGAGCGCCTCTAACGACTCGGGAGATTGTCGATTCGTGTACCCCGCATAACAACGCTAGGTCGGTTTGGCGAAAGGGTCTCAGGTATTCGCTACCTTTTAGGAAAAATTGACTTTGGTAATTGGCAAGTTCGTTAAACAATCCAAAAATAAAAAGTTGCAGTTTATCCGGGTGGAGTTTACATTTTATATAGCCAGCGTGTTTGGAAGTGTACCATTCTATAAGCTCTGAACCAGAAAGCGAAAGGGACGCAACAACTGGCATTTTTCCCTTCATGTCAATTTTAATCCTGGCCTGTTTCTCACTCATACGAGACTCCGTCTATTTTTACTTCTTGTAACTATAACGATTATTGCATAAACAACTCCTGCCGACGTGGCTAGCATACAATAGGCGTTCCGGGTACATCCTTGCATCGTGGTTACTGCATCCCAGAAATCTCCAACCCTGAGAGCAGGATGAACACTACATCCCAGAAGAGACAGCTCACAGCGAGTGCGGATATAAAGAACAAAAGTTGCCTGGCGAGAGCCCTTTTCGATGCCATTGCGTGTCTGCCTCTTTCAAGGTGCCTTCCATCATGGATATTGCAAGTAGCAATAAATCAACCTTTGCTCATTCTGGTAAAGGCAAAATCCACTCCGTAGTTGCCCCTGGGAAAACCTCTTTGACAATTATTTTTACTGCTACTGGATCAGCATATGTGAGGCTTTCGTAGTCCACCTGAGCTTTGTGAATCAAGAATTCAGTACACTTCAGAAGCAAAATCCGTGCCTGAGACGCAGAAATGCAGATAACCCCTTTTAATAATGGAAGGTTTTCGAAGATCAATAGGCAAACTGGCTGGCGTCAGTCCATCGTTCTCTTGTAAAGCTTTTTTGCAATTGAAAAATGTTTTTACAGTTCAACGTGTGAATGACGGGAACAAATGCCCGATGTCTGCATCTTGAGGGTTTCCAGCGGAGGTTAGAATCGTTGCTCATTTGTGCATACTCTGAACCGTGGGCTCTTCCAGCAACTCCCATTTGCCTGCTAGTTTGGAACCGGAAGGGTTTTGCCTGGGGCGGTGGCTCTACCAATCCAGACGCTTCTTTTGGGCTTATATCAAACTGCGACTCATTCTGCGTTTTGTTGAGCC
>JARRRH010000499.1:0-902 GCA_037380925.1 Deltaproteobacteria bacterium
CTTTCCGAAGTGAAGTCGCTAAGAAAGGGAATCGCAAGAAGAAGCACATGAAACTATGGAAGGGTCATCATTATGGTGGCCCTCCTTTTTTCTCTAGGATTCCAAAGTCAATAATACTTCGAGTAGGCTATTGTTTTCAGCCCCACTCAAAAACAATGACTTCAATAAGCTGGATGAGGGTCAGACAGGCTGAGATGAATATGAATACGAAGATCATAAAGTCAACTCCTTTCCAATCTGTGGGTATCATCTGGACGGGACTAAATGACATTCCCAAGATCGCCCGGGTTTTGCTCTCAAAACCTGGGTTGTCTGCTGAAGATCAGGCTGGCGAGCTTTATCCAAATTCGCGGGAGTCCTCTTGTGCAGAGATCGACGACATAGCTACTGCAATCAAAGGGTTTCTTGAGGGAGACAAGATTGAATTTTCGCTTGAGGTTGCAGACCTGAGCTTGTGTACTGAGTTTCAACAGCTTGTTCTGCGTGCAGAGCACCGGATTCCACGGGGCAGCGTCAGCACCTATCAACTCATCGCAAAATACCTGGGGAAAAGGAAGGCCGCACGGGCCGTGGGGAACGCCTTGGCGAACAACCCGCTTCCCCTTATCGTGCCTTGTCACCGAGCCATTCGCTCGGACCGACATCTCGGCGGCTACCAGGGAGGCCTTGGTATGAAGCGGACTTTACTCGAAAAGGAAGGGATACTATTCGACAATGCGGGACGGGTAGCCTCTCCGCAGTTTCATTACGAGACGATAGTGTTAAGAAAAGGCGGCCAGCCGACGCGTTGACCTTGAAGCCGACACTCGCCTTATCCTGGCATCGCATCAAGGGTTTATGATCGAGTCGCGTGGACCACCAGAAATGGACCCTGTCCCCGTCCAGAACGAAAAGCTTGGATT
>JARRRH010000499.1:932-4715 GCA_037380925.1 Deltaproteobacteria bacterium
TCCCCATCCTACTCCCGTGTCATAGCGGTCCCGCATTTAGGACAGCGTTGCTCAAGCTCTGGGTGGCCATTCACGAAAACTGCCGGGACGCCCCGGCCTTTGGTCAGAGAGCTTCACTTTGCTACGAAAAAAGAGTCAAGGCGGTTTCTTTCATTCCAGTTTATAATCGCATTCCGGCGGCACACACAGTACCGGTCGCTTTATGAATCTCAAGACTTTCTCCGCAGTACTGCCGAAAAAAATGGCTTTCATATCATCGGAATTCCCTTTGCTTCCCATGACGATCATCTGAACATCGTTTTCAACGGCTTTGTTATTGATTTCGATGCACGGTATGCCTTCACAAACCACTATTTTTGTCCCATCTTCGGCCATCCCTTCCTTGCGGAGAAATGCACGAAGCTTGCTTTTCGCATTCAAAAACAGCTTCTTCTTAACCTCTTCCTTATTGCCCAGACCCTGTTGAATGCATTTCTTGACGAAACCCTGATCAATGACATGAAGCGCCAGAACAATCCCTTCCTGGCTAGTTGCCCACGATTTCGCCTTTCTCAGCGCAAGCCTGGAACTGGGAGAAAAATCCACCCCCACGAGAACCGTGGGGCCTTTGTAATCGCCTTGCCATGAATCCGGCGCCTTGTTTTTCAAAACCGATACCCTCCTTTTCCGCCCCCTTGGAGCGTTTGGCCCATGAATGCCGCCCTCTCATCAAAAAAGATCATCCTCCCTTGTCCTATCGACCTTCAGGCAGGTCCTGTATAATTTTTCCCCTCCTTCCACTCGCTCATCTCATCTACTATGCTTTGAAGGCCTCTATCCTCAGTGCCAAGCTTTATGAGAGTTGAAACCTTTTCTTCCAGAACCTTAACCTCTTCGAGAACTATCTTGAGGTACCTTGCACTGAGATCGTTCTTGCTCGATTTCTCATGGAGCCGACGGGTAAAACCCCCTACGACTGTGAGGGAGTTCCTGAGTTCATGGGCTATTCTTTTTGACATTTCGCCTAATGCGGCAAGCCTTTCAGCCGCTAAGAGCTGCTGCGTTTTTTCTTCCAGTTCTGCGGTTCGTTTCTTTATCTTTTGTTCGAGGTCTTGATTTAGTTTGTAAATCTCCTCGTACAGCTGGGAAATCCTTATGGCGATGCCTATCTGGTTGGAAATGACATAGATCACATCATTGAAGCGTTCGTGGAAGTAGTTTATTTTCTTAGACGACGTAACCAAAACGCCAATCGTTTCTCCTTCAACTTTTATAGGCGTAACCGCAAAAGACTTGATATCTTCACAAACGATGCGACTAGTCGAGACACGTTTGTCCATTTGTTCAGCATCGTTAACAATGGCGATTCTGCCCGTAAGAAGACAGTCTCCCGAGTAGTTGTCAATAGTGGGTTTTCTCCTTGCTTCTTTTACGAATGCCTTGCTCAGCCCCTTCTGACTTTTGACTCTTAGGTTGCCATGGCTGTCCAACAAGCGGATGGAACAGGCATCCAGCTTAAACTCGTCTACAAGCAAATTAACGATGGCATCAAGGACAAGCTGGAAGTCGAGAAGAGACGAGACAAATCTCATAATCTCATAGAGGATTCTGACTTTCTGTTCTGCTTCTCTAGTTCTTTTGGAGACCGGATCCATTTCCTGGATCATATTCTCTTCTGCCTTTAAGGAAGTATTCAAAGCCAATCAGGTCGGCACTCCTGCGGACTTTCCTGCATCCAGCCCCTTCGGCCCCTTTGTCCGATCTTCGTATCTATCTCTTCCACCATTCCGCGAGGTTTTTCGCTTCTAGGCGTCAAACACGCTATGGTTCCTTCCTCAATATTTTGCAGCCAATTCGTATCCTGCCCTCGTGGCGCCAAAAATATCCTGTACCTCCCGGGCATCTCCGATGATCTCTATGTGGGATACCAGATTGCGGATTTCCTCGTCTGGGCCCGGCGCTGAGATCATTCCGGAGGCCAGGATGACTGTCTGAAAGGGTTCCAGGGACATTCTGACCCCATCCTGTTCGACATCCACGCTCTTCTCCAGGAAGGCCTTGATAGTGGTATGGGGCATCAGAATGACATTTCCCATTTCCGCGATCCGTTTCAGGGCCAGATTCTTGGTAATCATCTCCATCATGCTCCCGATCGGGTCGGTCCGTTTTGTAGCAAGCACCTCGTAACCTTCTCGTCCCAGTTTTTCCGTGATCTCGATCCCTGTTCTTCCGGCCCCGATAACCAGGACCCGTGGACCTTTTATTTCCCTTTCCCCGGTGAAATATTCTACCGATGTGAGGGTATACTGGTTTTCAAGACCTAGGATTTCCGGGAAGTTTTGAATCCCTCCGGTCGCCCACACCAGAAGATCCGGCTGGAACTCCCCTACGGCTGCCGCATACACGCTCCTGTCCAGGAGGATGGTTGCGCCTGAAGATCTCAAAGACCGCTCGATTGATTCCAGCCCTTCCTTCATCTTTTCTTTTCCAGGCGCCTGCCACGCGAGAGCGAATTGTCCGCCGAGGCGGCTCTCCTTTTCGACAAGGGTGACTCTATGGCCTCGCCGGGTTAAGTACAGGGCTGCGCTCATACCGGCAGGGCCGCCTCCTGCAACCAGAACCTTCCTTGAACGCTCTGCGGGTTTTAAGGGGGGCAATCCAATCTCCGGGTTCACGTTGCATCCCAGCGGCTGTCCACTTTTTACCCGGTGAAGGCACCCTTGAAGACAGTAGGCACAAAGGCGCGCTTCGTTATCTTTCCCCTGTCCCCACCTTTCGATCAAACGGGGATCCGCGATCAAGGGGCGTCCGAGGGCAAAGAGATCGGCAAGGCCGTTTGCCAAAATCCTCTCGATTCTGTCCTTCCTGCCCATTCTTCCTGCAACAATGAGAGGGAGCGTTGTGTGCCCACGAACCCAGGCAAAAGGCAGCAGATCCTCAGGGCCTATACCGAACTCGGGCGACATCTCATTGCCTGAAATGCGAACCAGAAGAGGTAGATCCGGCGCGCCTTCTCTGACAGCGGTCAAGACCTCCTGGGCAAAAAGCAGCCGGTCCTGGCCGTAAGCGTCGCTGCGTTTGTTGATTTTGCCGTTCAAAAATTGGGACACCAGGTAACCGTGACCAGCCTGGATCTCGATCATGTCAAATCCGGCTGCCAGTGCTTTTTTCGCCGCGGATTTGTAGCCGCCGATAATCGCCTTTATATCCTCCTTGCTCATAGGCTCCGACTCCTGGCCGCTCGCCGGGCAGGTGATGGAAGAGGGGGCCTTGGGTTTGGTTTTGGTGGCCATAGGGTTGGCGGCCGCACCGGCGTGGTTCAGATGAAGGCAAGCCAGACGGCCTTGTCCATGCACGACATCGACGATCCTTTTGAGTTCGGCCCCGCTCTCTGGCAGATGAGCACAGAGCTGCCTCGGGTGTTCCTTCCCATCAGGCGTAACCGAGACGGGTTCTAGAATTATGAGAGCAGGTCCCTTTTCAGCGATCTGTTCATAGAAGAGCAGTTGTCGCTCGGTCACTGTACCGTCGGGATTTCCCGCACCTAGCTTAATGGGTGGAAGTACAAACTTGTTGAGGAACTTGAGTGAGCCTAGTCTGAACTCCTCAAAGAGATTTTCCATGAGCTCCTCCCTTGAAATTAGTGTGCTGCTTTTCCGGTCAGGCCATGCCCTTACTGTCTTTCAACCGCCCCCGGATGGAAAAAGGCTGCGTTCCGTGTAGAGCAACCTATCCTCAAGAGTACAAAAAAATGGAGACCTGCCGGGAAAGTTGCTCCGCTGTCGCCTCCGGGATATGGACGCG
>JARRRH010000500.1:0-3185 GCA_037380925.1 Deltaproteobacteria bacterium
TCAGGCGCCGGGGCCGGCCTCCGTCGGAGCGCATCTTGGGTTTCAGGCCCTCGAAGCCCTCCCGGCGATACCTCTTCAGCCAGCTCTTCATGGTCGAGACCTTCAGCCTCTTGCTGCCGTAACGGGGGAAGTCGTGCTCCCGTTCCGCCTGAGATCGGAAGTAGTCGTTCTGCACCCTGCCGGGCTCGGCCAGCACGGGGCTGATGATCGCGTAGCGCACCAGGGCAATCTGTTCACGAAGGTCTTTCTCCATGGGTTCTCCTCCTTGCGTTGTGGGGGTTTCGGTTTGGGCTCGGTCCCAAACCGTGGTCGATGGCCCCTCAAATAACCCATGGAAAAGGCGAGCGTTAGCAATCCTGTGTAGAAGGGATGACAAAAGCCGCATGCATCCAGGCCCCTTTCGGACCGGTCCACGCACCCTGTCAGATCGATCCGGCAAAGCCAGACAAAGAAATGGGAACACAGAAAGGATGAACAAAGGGAAACAAGGCTCAGACAGAACGGGGACTGCGCAGCTGGGAAGGGGTGCCCAACAGAAACCCTCCTGTCTGTCGGCTGTAGTTTCTTGCGGCCGTAACCAGGGTCTCGGGGCCTGTCGGTGGAGGGGATCCCCGACAGATCATAGCGCGCCCGCAGTATCGGATGTGCGCGCCTGAGCCCCTTGAGAACCACGGCCATCCAGCAGGCAATCAGCCAGGGCGTCACGGAACTCTCCGGATCCACCTCCAGCGAGGCCCCGTGAAACCCGCGCCGCCCCCGCCGGCGATGCTCCAGGACCAGAAGGATCGTCCGGAGCACCGCATCCACCGTGTACTGAACATAAGGAATCAACTGCTCGGGCAAAAGGGAAAACGTCTCGCCTTTGCGCCTGCAGAGAAATCGGGCGATCGGGATGCGTTCCCTCCGAAAGACCGGATACAGGTCGACGGCATACCGCCAGTACGGCTCCATCGGCCGGTAGCAATCCCGAGAGTTACAAATTGGGCACTCCGGCCCCAGGTAGGAGATAAAATCGATCTCGCCGGCCAGCAAGGCGCTTTCGTATTCCCAAATCGAAGAAAATCTGTTACGGTAGGGTATCTGAATCGAAATCGCCCGGCTCACGAGGGGGTGGGACCCTTTGGCCCGCAAAACCGTCGGGCTCACCCTCTCGTGATGCTTGGTTATTTTTCCAAGGTCAATTCCTTACCTCCCTGTTTCGTCCGCTGTTATATCACCGGTCCATACAATCCGCCAATCTCCCCACACCGCCCCGCCACACAATCCGGTTACCAACACAGGTCGAAATACGTGATACCGTTCCCCATGAATATACTAGCCCCAAAACAAGCGAGTTCGAAGTGTTTGTGGGGCCGCAAGCCAAGCGGCCCGGGTTTTCCGGCTACGATACGGCCTGTGACTGCAATATAGTGGTGTCATGAGCATAGCCAGTAACTGTGTGCAGCACGATTTTCGTCTTTCGAGGCCCTTTGCCCCTCTTTGGGGCGGACGACCCCCTGCTTGTACGATTTCGTTGCCGCTTCTGGGCTGCTCAGGCCAGCCGCAGGCGACGGATGGAGTCATAGGTCTGCAAAAAGGTCCTCGTCCACTGGTTGTACCCCAGGATCCGAAACAGGATCCGACGTCCGGTTCGTATCACCTGGGTCGGCATCCGTACGATAGCGTTCAGAAACCCACGGAACTCCATCTTGAGCAGGGCTTGCCGGTGTTCGTTGCGGCGCACCAGGAGCGCAAACCAGGCTTTCAGTGTCCAGGCCAGAGATGTCATGACCATGTACGCCCAATTCGAGACCAGATCGCCTACGGGCATGCGCAAGGCATTCAGTCCATTTTTCAGCTGCTCGATCAGGTTTTCCTGGTTACACCGGTCGTTGCAGAAGGAGACGACCTCCGCAGGGCTCATCTCCTCGATGTTCGTGATGTAAAAGAAGTAGCGAACATCATCGCAGAGCACCATCTGTCCTTGTTCCACCAAAAGCTTCTTGCGCAGGACGATCACCCGATACGGGCGGTTGCATTTGCTGGGTTGATAGCTGAATTCCGCGACATGTTCCTTTTCGAGCGTAATGTTCTTGTATCCTTTTTCGACGACGATCTGCTCTTTGACGTTGACCGGGCGCTGCCTGCTCTGAGCGTTTTCCGACAACCTCTCCGGGCGATTCAGGACACGCCAGCGCCGTCTGTCAAGGCCTTCGGCGATATCCACCAGGTTCTGGGCTGCCTCTTTGCCAAAGGCAAAACGCACGCCGTCCTCTGTCCAGCGGTCAAAGTGCGTCGTCAGGGAAAAAGCGGTATCTCCCCGCAGGCAGACACGCTCAAAGGCTTGCCTTGCCAGCTCGATAGCACGATCCAGCCACGGGACGGCACAGTCGTGAGAGGGCCGATTGCCCGAGCGGTTGACCAGATACAGGGGTTCCTGCGTGTTGGCCAAGGAGACCATCAGGGGATGATATCCCCAGACCCCCTTGTAGGAGAGTCCCATTCCCTCCTTGCACTCCCCGGTGGTCGGGGCCACGGTCCCGTCTACGTCCAGGATCGCCTCCTTGCGCTCCGAAGCCTTCAGGCCTTTCTTCCACATCTTCGGCCGGATGCTGTTGACCGCTTCCAGGAGGTCCAAAACATCCTGTTCAACGAACCTGCGGGTGAAATCCCCGGCTGTCGTGGGATCCGGGATCCGCTGCGCCCCCAAGGCATCCATGTACGTCTCATCGTTACGCCGCAACTCGATGTCGTCCAGACAGGTACCGCCGGTCAGCGAGTTGTACGCCACATTCAGAACATGGTCCGATTCATGATAAGGAAGGTGCCGCTTGAGCACATGCAGTTTCTCGTCGATGGCCCGGATCAGACCGGTCCGCCGTGCCAATTGGTGGAAGGCACCTATGGTGCCGCAGTCAATCGCTCGAACTCTGTCCGCCATCTCGTACTGAATGTTCCGTGCTCCGAAAATCGGCTTCGATTGCGCCGGCCACTGGCGTCGCGCAAGGCGTTTTCTCAAATTCTGTTTCCGTTTGCGAAGAATTCTGCTATCCTTGGCTTTCACTCGAAATGCCCTCCTTTATGGGATGCGATGTTTGCAGACAACGCATTCTACCCAATAAAGACAGGCGTTTCGAGTTTTTTAATGGTCAATTACCAATCAAATCACGCTTGAACTGAGTCTAGTGCACGAAGGGCCAGAGGGC
>JARRRH010000501.1:0-2879 GCA_037380925.1 Deltaproteobacteria bacterium
AGCTGCCACAGGCTCTTTGGGTCAAGGTCTGTCCATCGGTGTTGGGATCGCCTTGAACGCAAAATACCTTGATAAGCTCCCTTACAGGACATATGTGCTCCTCGGCGACAGTGAAATGGCGGAAGGCTCCCAGTGGGAAGCCTTGCAACTGGCCGCTTACTATAAGCTGGACAATCTCATCGGCATCATCGACGTCAATCGCCTGGGACCGCGTGGAGAGACCATGTATGGCCGGGACCTGGAGGCTTATGAAAAACGGGTTTACGCTTTTGGATGGAAGCCTCTCATAATCCGGGACGGGCACTCCTTTGCGGAAATCCTGGAGGCCTACCAGGAAAGCTTTGAGCCTTCCGGCAAGCCGGTGATGGTCATTGCAGGAACGATCAAAGGGAAGGGAGTCTCACAGGTAGAGGATCAAAACGGCTGGCACGGAAAAGTATTGAATGAAGACGAGTTGAAAAAGGCTCTCAAGGAACTGGGGGAAATAGATACTTCGGTCAGAGGGAAGATCAAGAAGCCCGAGGACCTCCATCCCGAACAGATCGCCAAACAGGAAATGGGCCAGCTCTCATACAGCAAGGAAGACTCCATCCCCACCAGGAATGCTTACGGGAATGCCTTGAAGCGGATCTTTCCCCAATTTCCCGGCCTGGTCAGTCTCGACGGCGAGGTGAGCAACTCCACTCGAGCCGAGTATTTCAAAAAAGAGTACCCGAAAAACTTTTTCGAAATGTTCATTGCGGAGCAGAATATGGTGGGGGCCGCGCTGGGTCTTGCGTGCCGCGGAAAGCTTCCTTTTGTTTCCACCTTCGGAGCTTTCATGACCCGGGCCTTCGATCAGATCAGGATGAGCCAGTACTCCGATGCCAATATCAAGTTCGTGGGATCGCACGCCGGCGTGTCTATCGGCCAGGACGGCCCCTCCCAGATGGCTCTGGAAGATATCGCCATGTTCCGTTCGATCCTCAACAGTGTGGTCTTGTACCCCTGCGACGCGGTATCGGCGGAACGGATGGTGGAAGAGGCGGCGCGGCATAACGGCATTGTCTACATTCGCACAACTCGGGGCGGTACTCCGGTTATCTACGACACAGAAGAACTCTTTCCCATCGGAGGATCGAAGACCTTGCAAAAAAGTGAAGAAGACGTTGCTACTGTGGTGGCCGCCGGCGTCACCCTCCACGAAGCATTGAAAGCTTACGAAATGCTCAAAAAGGAGGGCATTCTTATCCGGATAATCGATCTTTACAGCGTGAAACCCCCGGACGAGAAAACGCTCCGAGAGGCTGCGCAGAGCACCCGCTTTCTTATCACTGTGGAAGATCATTATCCTGAAGGAGGCATAGGGGAAGCGGTCAAGAGTGTGCTTTCCGGCTCACCTACACCCGTCTACTGCCTGGCGGTCCATAAGAAGCCGAAAAGCGGGAAGCCCTCGGAACTCCTGGACTATGAAGGGATTTCCGACAAAGCCATCTGCGACACGGTCAAATCCAATTTGGCGTGACAGAAGCTCTTGGACGCTTTGAAATCGAGAAGGGGGAAATCATGCGTCTCGGTATCGCTTCCGACCATGGCGGGTTTCACTTGAAAGAACGTTTAGTAAAGGACCTGGAGGCCGCAGGGCACCAGGTGAAAGACTACGGAGACCATGAACTGGTTATGGACGACGACTATCCGGATTTTGTGGTCCCCATGGCAGAAGCCGTGGCCCGGGGAGAGGTCCTGAGGGGTATAGCCATCTGCGGCAGCGGCGTGGGTGCATGCGTAGCGGCCAATAAGATTAGGGGAGTGCGAGCCGGGCTGATCACTGAAAGTTATTCAGCCCACCAGGGAGTGGAAGACGATGACATGAATGTGATCTGCCTTGGAGGAAGGGTCGTGGGATACTCGCTGGCACTTGAATTGATCGGGGTCTTCCTGAACGCAGACTTTAAGAAGACGAAGCGGTTTGTTCGCCGTCTGCGAAAAGTGGCGGCGCTGGAAATCGAGGAGGCACAACCATGAAAAAGAATCCTTTACTCAAAATCCAGGATTTCGGTCAGAGCATTTGGCTGGATTTTCTGAGACGAAAAATGATCACCTCCGGAGAACTGAAAGAACTCATTGAACAAGACGGCCTGCGGGGAGTGACGTCCAATCCCAAGATTTTTGACAAGGCCATCGCAGGAAGTCATGATTACGACGACCAGATAAGAGCGCTGGCTTTGGAGGGAAAAAGCACCCAGGAAATCTATGAGGTGCTCACGGTTCAGGATGTCCGGGATGCGGCGGACCTGTTTCGGCCTCTGTTTGACCAGTCGGGAGGTAAAGCTGGATTCGTGAGCCTGGAAGTCAACCCGCACCTGGCACGCGACACAAAGGAAACCATCTCGGAAGCGCGCCGGTTGTGGCAAAAACTGGACCGTCCGAACGTATTTATCAAGGTACCTGCTACGAAAGAAGGCCTGAAATGCATTCGTCAGTTGATCAGCGAAGGAATCAATGTGAATGTCACCTTGCTCTTCGGTCTGCCTCGGTATCGCGAAGTGGCGGAAGCCTACCTTTCCGGTTTGGAGGACAGGGCGAAAAAGGGAAAATCGCTTGAGGGGATTTCATCTGTGGCCAGTTTCTTCCTCAGCCGGATCGACGTGCTCGTCGACCCCATGCTGGAAGAAATAATGGACACAGGCGGCGAAAAGGCGGCCTTGGCTGAAAAGGCCCATGGCCAGGTGGCTATTGCCAGCGCCAAGGAGGCCTACCAGATCTACAAGGAGATCTTTACAGGCAAACGGTTCCGTAAACTGGAGGAAAAGAGGGCCCAGCCCCAGAGAGTGCTGTGGGCCAGCACGAGCACCAAGAATCCCACTTACTCGGATGTTAAATACGTGGAACCTCTGATC
>JARRRH010000502.1:0-2878 GCA_037380925.1 Deltaproteobacteria bacterium
CATAGACGTCCGCATCCACAAATTTGCGTCGTATTTCTTCAACTTCCTTTTTTGAGAGTTCAGCCTCACCGGTGTTCCCTTCGAGATATGCCCTGTACGCTCCGGGCATCGGTTCTTTGGTCACTTCCAGTTTCTTGAGCTTTTCGTAACTTCTTCCCCTGAACTGGTTTTTGAAGTAGTTCTCCTTTATTTCAGCGCCCAAGCCTGGATCCTCCTCGTCTTCCGTGATTTCCAGGCCGATTATTTTGAAAGACGGATTTAAAGCCACTATCGCGCCTATCGTCGATTTAAAGCCGGGGAATTCTCTGCGAAGGAGATAGGCTATTCGCTTTTTACCCCGTGTTGCGACAAGGGTGGAATCGACGTAGATAAAACTCGCGGAGGATCCCAAGATATCTTTCAAGGCGGCTTCCCGCGTTGCACCCTGTGAGGCTTGAACGGGCGATATGTCGAGACCGGCATGCTCCAGAAGTCTTCCCTTTGAATCAATAACAAGAAGTTCGTATTTCTCCCGCCTATCCCGTTCCACCGGGAGCATATAACCCACGTTCATAGCGTCGCCTTTTGATATGACATAACGGTATATGACGTGTAGCTTGAGGTCCGGAGGCGCCGGGTTGGCCTTGTTATACCCTAGAAGCTCATACACGGTTCGCTGGAAGTCACGCTGTTCATTTCGTCTTTTGGCATCAAATGTTATGAGGAACGTTAAGCCCATCAAAAAGGCTGCTATTAGGCAGGACACCGTCAGCTTAATGATGATAACGGCCGCTGCGTTTCTCAAATCTCGCTCCTCCTTGAAAACAACGTCTTGCCCCCTTGGTAGGCTTTTTCCGGACTTGCAAACCGCCGACAGGAAGAGCCTCAAGCCAGAAAGGAGGACAGTAAAACAGCCAGGATCCCGTTCAGAAAGATCCCGTCAAAAGTCCCTGCTCCGCCAATGGATGCCACCGGGGCGCCAAGGCCCCCGATCTTCTTGAGGTTAAGAATATCCGCTCCGATCAAAGTCCCTAAGGTTCCGCAAATGTAAGCCACTACGGGGGCTTCTCGGCCGGCAATAAGCACCGATATCAGAGCGGCTAAAATAGGGGGTATAAAAGCCGGCATCGCTATACCCACACCTTTGACAGGTTTGGCCATTTTGAAGGAAATGACCGCCACGACAGCCGTTGCCAAAAAAGCCTTCACCCAGAGGCCGCTTTTGAAAAGAAGATAGGCGGACAAGAGGGTGGGAATAACAGCACCCCCTAGGTTAACCGCCAGCGTGGTTTCCTTTCTATTCCAGGCGGGTACGACATGCCTTGACCCGAAGAAAGTGACGACTTTTTCGGACGTCATGCCCTCTTGAGGAATTCGCTTTAAAGGGATATTGATGAAGCTCCCAAAGAGCGTAGCCAGTAAAGCAGCAAAAACGTAATGACTGGGGATCCCGATGGCCTTGAAGACCACAGCAATGATGTCGATCTGAACCATAAGAAAGAAAAACATCAGGATGAAAAAGAAAATCATTGGGTTAAAAAACATGGAGTACACTCCTTATCGATTGCGTGCCCTGGGCTTGCACACATTTGTTCACCCATCCATTTACTCTATTCGGGTGCAGCATAGAGCTTTTTTTGAACCAGCAACACGGAACAGGGCATCGTCCTGACAATCTCGTCAATCTCGCGGCCGAAAAGGAGATGCTCCAGGTACCACTGCTTGTAAGCAGACATCACCAAGAGGTCTATATTCTTCTCTTCGATGAATTTGAATATCTCTTTTCTCGGCTCACCTTCGATGACTGTGTCCTCAATCGACATGCCTTTAACCCTCTCTGAGTCAATGATCCTGTCCATATCTCCTTTCGCATCCTGGATCATTTTCCTGTACTCCTTTTCCAAGGCCGGAAGAAAGGCTATAGGAAGGTTCCACCCCTCCAAACCGAATGGGTTATGGATTACGTGGATGACGTAGAGTTTCGCATCATAGCTCTTTGCGAGCGAGATTCCATAGTGAACCGCTTTTTGGCAGTGCTTGGTCGACTTGGATACCACAAGAATCCGGTTTATATCATGCATAGTGCCCCCTCCGAAATTTCGTTCAAATCATTACCTTATATCGCAGATTAGCCGAAAGATGAATAGGCAAAATAACGTATTTCTGAACAAAAAAATCGGTATTCGGGATCCTCCACCCTTTGCCGGGAGCCCAACCCGATGAGGTCTTTCCACCGAAAAACCTACTCTGTGAAATAAAGGCTTTTTGATCTCAAAATACAGTCCAGGCCTTATTTACAGGCTGAGCGAAGTAATCCATAGAGGGTGTGGTTCTAACAATTATGCGAGATCTCCTTTTTGGAATAAAACCGTTTTCCACAAGGTATTTTGTTGGGAGCCAAATTGCCACGACTCCTGAAGATGCCAAAATGCTGAGGCTCGAACAGGGCAAAAAAACGGAGGTTCAGTAAAATGGTGATGCCGAAAGACTCTTTCCACGAAACCATCCAACAAGAGGCAATGGGTTCTTGGAGAGCACTTATTGACAGCATGGAGAGATCCCTCGACATGCTCGAAAGAGGAATCGAAGAAGCCGAAGTGATGACCGAAATATGCACGCCTGAGTGGTGCGTGGCCACGGAAAACGTGATGGATGAGCTCAATAACAGGATTTTCTCTATCAGCGAGCCCCGCTGGTCCTCAGAGGAAGACAGCACAAGGCTCAGGCATCTTAGGAAACGGCTTCATGATTGCTATGAGAGGTATAAAGCGGTCTCCGGAAGCACCACATAGAGCCACTCCTTTTCCTTCCAAAACACGAGTCATGCCTTCCCGGACCGGAAATCGTGTGGAAAGGAAAAATAACTGTAAGATGTAAGCGACTAAATCCCTTCTGTGAC
>JARRRH010000503.1:0-4168 GCA_037380925.1 Deltaproteobacteria bacterium
TAAGCATAATTTGCCTGTCCCCTTTTCATTTTATGCTTGCAACTCTATTTTCGATAATGCTTTGTAACTGCCACCACTTCCACTTTGTCTTCAGGCAGGCAGATGAAAAGAGCACGATACTTCTTGTCTATTCTGAACGAGTAGATCAGGCGATGTTTGGGTTCTAATAGCTCGGTATTCAGAGACGGATGGGAAGGATCGTTCTCAAAAAGCTCCTTGGCCTTTTGCCACTTCTTGACGAGACCATGCTTTCGGAGGTACCTTAAAATGTCTTCCCTGAGATCCAGGACTTTGGGCATTAGGTCTGCCTGTAAATCGAGGATTTTCTTAATCCCTTTTCTAGATCCTTTATGAAACCATCTTCATACAAATCTGTTGCTTCAAAGTCGGCAAGAATGGATGCAATCTCATCCTTCTCAAAGACCTTAAATTCAAAAGACTTTGCCTTCAGCCTATCCAAGATTTTCTCACGCTCTTCTTGGCTCAGGTTGTCGATAATCCGATACAGCGTTTCCAGCGGGATTTCAATTTCTTTGGTTATTGTCTCCTTGAGGGTTATTCGCGGCATTTATTTTCACCTCCTCGCGGGATTCCGACCGGCCCTCCTTCTTGCGACTTGGCCATTTCCATTCTCAAGCTTTTCACAACAATAGCACCATATTAAAGACATAGCAAGCCAAGAGATCAGAAGTCAATGAGCTCCTTTGCTACGATCTTCTTTACTACGATCTCTGAGGCTCTGACTTCTGATCTCCCACCTCCCTGCCCCGCCGTGCCCCGTTAAATGCGTAGCCTATTTAACCGGGGTTGAATCCACGACGAGTCGCGACTATTCAACTGGGGTGCTTTCGTCCTTTCGTATTTTCGTGCTTTCGTGACAGCCTTCTTTGTCCCGGGAATTGAGCTTTACGGGTTGACGGATTGGGGCATTGAGGAATCTAGGAATTGATGGGACGCAGATAAATGCAGATTGTCATGATATACCTCTGGCAGAGCACATGGAGGCGAAGACTTGAATAGTGTTGTGGACCTCTGGTTGCTCCGTGTCTCGAGCGAGGCCTTGCGAGCGGGCGAGAAAAATAAGATTTCTTTTTCGTGTTTTCGTTCTTTCGCCTGTCCCGTGGAATCTTTACCCCGTTGAATTCGCGATAAGTCGCGACTATTCAACTGGGGCACGCAGTGGCAGCTTGGCCCGCTCGCCCTGTGAAATTCGTCTTAAACGACTATTTCACCGGGGTTAAATCAATTAAGCTCAGGTCCCTGCGCCTCCCATTAGAATGAAAATGTTTTAGGCTAAGAGCGGTACTTAATCTGTTCACGATCTTATTTAACTGGGCCGAAGCGTATTCAACTGGGGCTTGCCCTGTTGGATTGCGCAGCAAGTTCCATGGAATGGAACTATCCAACCGGGGTGCTTTCGTGATCGGGTCTTACTCTCTTTCCATCTCCAGCGTCTCTGTGGGCTCATCACCAAAGCGGCTGCGAAGCAGGCTCTCAATTTGCAAGCACCTTCTCCTCCTCAACTGAGGACTGCTGCTTGCTCAAGATCCTCCGTTAATAACGGAGGCTCCTAATGCGAAAGCATGAGGAGAAGCAAGGTTTCAGAGATGGCAGAAACAAGCCCTTCGGCTTTACTCAGGGCCATGATGTACGTCGAATGGCTCGCTTGTTTAGGTCATCTTTGAGGCCATAGCGGATCTTGGGCGGGCAACTTGTCTTGCTTGCGCTCTCTTCCCTCTGTGTCTGTAGCGAAGCGAGTGGTAAAATCTGTGGTTCTTAAATCTCTGCTGGCTCTGCGCCTCGAGTGAGTGAAACGAACGGGCGAGATGTCCTCTTTTTCGTGTTTCCTAATTTTCGTGGCTTCGTGATATACTCCTTTGTTTTGTATTCTGTATTCTTCCTTTTCCCGCCCTTCCAACATTCCATCATGTCCACCGTAGCCCTAACCTTGCCGAAGAGGCGCAGGTGGATATTGCCCGTTGCATCTCACGGGATCAGACGCACGTAGTCCAGGTACATCACACGTGGAGCAGGCGGATCTACCGTAAAGATCACCACCTCCCTCAAGTGGTCCAATTCCAGCTTTCTTTCGGAAGGCGCGTTTTCTATGTCTGAGACCGGGATATAAACGTCGTTCCACCCCTGCGCCATGATGAACGAACGGTTAAACCGGTCGTGGTACTCACCTCCGCGGCGGAAATGCTCCTCGTCTCGAATGGACACGGTTATGCGCAGCGGATCCGGATCAGGGTCGTACAGGCTGAAGGCAAAGATCGAGTAGCCTCTCCAATCCCCGAAACTTCTCCTAAGTGTTGTGCCAGCGTACTTTTCCATACCCAGAGCAACACGAAGGGAACTCTCCCCATGACGAGCAATACCATTGTCGATCTCGCCGCTGGACCAGCGTTTGGTTTCAAACCTGGTTTCGAAATCGGAAAGCACCGGGAACTCTCGCGATGCCTGCCACATGTCCCAAAGCGTGATCACCGGCCCGTAAAACAGCACGACAACCAATGCAAGGCCTGCGAATTGACCGAGCGCTGGAAGTCCACGGGCAAGATTTCGCCGCGCCGACACAAGAAACATCACACCAAGGAAGCCACCCAGCAAATCGATCTCCAGGTCTCGCCACCTTGCAGTGCGACCGAAATAGGGTTGGATCAGCTCGATGATTCCCCCAACGAAAAATACAACGAACATGATGATAAAAAACTGAAACCATAACGAGCGTTGGTTAAGAACCGGTAATCTCGAAAGCCCCCAAGCCATTACCATGAAGAAGCCAAGGTGGGCGAACCCGTAAAGCTGGGTGATTGCGCTGCCCGGTCCATGCCCCATGTTTACGAAGATGAGCATCATGCCCGCTACCATCACTGGACTTTAGCTTTTAGATGTGGCCCTCGCGAACAAAAAAATGGCAAGAAGCCATCTTGGAACCTCCTGCCGTTGTGACGCTACCAGCTTTGAGCGGTCAGCCTTTCAATCTACCTCGAGCCCCTGCTTAGCCTGTGGGCCGGAACTGACTTAACTGGACGACTTGAATGACTTCTACGGTTTTTACTAATACGAGCGCAACAAATCCTTTTACGCTGGACGGGCACCCCCTCACCCTTTCCCCATAACGGTTAATTCGAGGGGCTTCAATTTGCTCCTTCTGAAGTGCCTGGTGGGAGGGCTTCGTCGTTTCAATAGGTTACGGAATGGGGGACCCCCTGGCCCCGAGCGAAGCGAGGGGAACAGTGGAGGGGGGAGGCTAGCCCGCCTTGATTCCTGGCGGGCTTCACCCGTCCGTAACCTATTGAAATGACCAGGCCGGGAGCCTCGGTACTGAAGAAGGAGCAAAGTAAAGCCCTGTACACTTCTAAGTAAACAACTTAGAAGATTAGAACTCATGCAAAAGGGGAAAAGAATGGGGTGAGGGGGCTGAGTCGCAAGGTACTTAGTGCGCTCGTTAGTTTAACGACTTCAACGATGGGACGGCTTGCTAGGCAGGACAGCATCACCGATCTTCACTGGGCTGGTATTCCCGGATTCGGCCTTTTTCAACTATCCAGAGTTATCCTTCAATGCTTTCCAACTCAAGGCCACCAATCAGGGACCTTGTAATGTCATATAGATCCTTTGGTGAGGCCTTTGGAGGTAGACGAAGCACCGCAATGCCAAAGTAATCTTCGGGCTTGAAAACAAGAGGGTTTGCAAAGTCAAGGTCAAGAGTGACAAGGCATCGTCGCTCTCTGCGGCAAGTCTCGATAAGCTCTTTGTCGGAACTTGAACACAGGTTTTGCTCTGGGACCGTGGTTACATCGTGTCCGGCGTCGCGCAACAGTTCTGCCGTTCTGGTCCCGAGATTCTCTTCGAGCTTGAGCTTCATTTTTCCGCTAGGTGGGGAATCTCGACATAGCGTTCACGCGTCATTTCCGCACCGTATGCAATGCAAGCATGGATATCGGCCTCCTCCAGTCCTGGATACTCCTCGAAAATTTCGCGTATTGTCATCCCGCTTGCCAAAAAATCCAGAATCAGAGAAACCCAGATTCTGTGCCCTTTAATACAAGGCTTTCCGAAACAGATTTTTGGGTCGATGCTAATGCGTGAAAGCAGATCCTCCCTCTTCACCTCAGAAACCTCCTTATAGTCCCAATTACGAAAAAATGCGGATTAGCAACCT
>JARRRH010000504.1:0-3246 GCA_037380925.1 Deltaproteobacteria bacterium
CCTGTGCTTGATAGGCCTTCGCACGAACTGGAGAAGAGCCGGCAAAAAAAGGATTGCCGCTGCCAGGATGCTCAAGCTCCCCACCATGGCGAGCAATCCCAGGCTATAGATGCCTTGGTGATCCGAAATGGTGAGACTGCCAAAACCCACAGTCGTCGTGAGTCCCGCAAGGATGACGCCCTTGGCGGTGCTGAAGGGCAGAACCACCTCCCCTTTATCGCCCCCTTGCTGCTGCCAACGCTGCAGGATGATGATGCCGTATTCTACGCCTGCACCCACGATCAGGGGGAGAAAAATACTGTTGGCGAGGTTGAAGTCCACCCCAAAGAGCCGCATGAGTCCTATGGTCCAGCCAGTCCCCATCAAGAGGGGCGTCATAACCAGCAGGGTGTGGAGGGGCCGCCTGAAGGTGAACAGGAGCAGCAAAGAGATGAACCCAACCGCGTAAAGGGCGGCCCGGATGGATGCGTTTCGAAAGGCCCTGGTAAAGGTGTACAGCGTGAGGTCGCGGGGAAGGTCGTCAACCTGCATGGGCCGGGTGTTTACGTTGGCACGAAGGGTTTCAAATTTGTCTTTCATATCCTGCATCAAGGCTTTTTCAAAACCCTGGAGCATAGAGTCCAGTTTTGCCTGATCCAAGGAGTCAAAGCGTTGCCGGAGCCTGTCAATGAGTTCCCTGACCCGGATCATTTGGGCCTCGATCGGCATGCCGGAGCCCCAGTCCGATCTGCTGCTGTCCAGCATTTTGAAACGAATCCTGCCCAGCGTGTCGTCTAGTTTGGCCAGATTAACGTGACCGTTGGACCCGGAAAAGGTCCCCACGCCGGCGATAAGCGGCTTCATGCCCTTCAGAAGACGGGTTTTTTCCTCCTGCTCGTCGGGGAAAATGGTTCTTATGCTCTGGACTTTCGACACTGTGGAAAGGGCCTTGAGGGCGACTGTCTTTTCTCGAACCTCGTTGAGAGAATTCGCCAGGATTGCGCCATACATGCTCGACCTCTGGGAGTCCTTGAGGAGCTTTTTTTCCCAGGTCACCGATTCGGCGGTTCTGGATTGAAGGTGCAGCATGTTCAGGTCAAATGCGACTCCCCCGGCTGCGCCCAAGGAGATGGCCAGTCCAAGGGCGGCGGGAAGAAGGACGGCGGCGGCCCGGCGGTTCGTAAATCGCAGCAAAGGCTTTATCCGGGGTGAGTGCAAGCCCCCGACGACCGGTTTGTCGAACAAAAGGGTCAGTGCAGGCAACAAACACAGCGTGGTCACCGTAGTCATGACCATTCCTATGGACGTGATGATTCCCAATTCCACCAAACCTTTGAACCCTGTGAGCACCAGAGGAAAAAACGAGAGAGCTGCCGTGACGCCGGCGAGAAGAATGCCCGGGCCGAGCTTCATCATGGTCGCCTCAATCCCTTCAATCTTTGAAGCCGTCTTCATTTTTTCCTCTTCCTGATAGCGGGCGAACCAGTGAATTCCGTAGTCAATGCCCAACCCAAGAAGGAGGGGCGCGAAGGTCACGGAGAGTATGTTGAGGTGGCCGATGAACAGGGTGGTGAGGCCGAAGGTCCAGGAAAGAGCCGTCAGGAGTTCTATCATCTCCAAAAGAGGCCGCCGAAAGCCCCGCCAGAAAACCGCGAGCAGCGCGGCGAGACTCAGGAGAGAAATCAGGGTGGCGAGGCCCATATCATGGAGCGCCACATTCATTTCATCTTCATTGAGGGCTTCCTGTCCCGTCACGCCCACCCTGAGGTCGGGAAAATCAATCCGCACATGGGCAATCGTTCGCCGCAAGGCGGTCAGGGAGTCGAGGGCATTTGCGAAACTCCCCCCTATCTTTCTGGGCGTCACAAATAAGAGAAGATAGCCTTTGTTATCAGTCCAAAAATAGCCTTCTTCCGGGCCGGTTTTCCAGGATTTTTCAGTGAAAAAAAGACTCCCAAGGGGAAACGAATGAGGCCCCACCATCCAGCCGATGCTGCATTTCTTCGAGGACGCGAATGAGAAAACGGAGATCCAGCGGTTCTCGGCCGTTATCTGCTGTTTCAGGGTCAAGAAACCCGGTGAAGAGTTCTCCGACCATTGCGGAGGTCATTTCTCGATTGATCTCTTTGAAAAAAACGTTCAGGAGGGGGGATTGTGAGAGATTTCTAATAAATTCAAGGTGTTCCTTCAGCGCGTCTTGAAGATCCAGGAGGTCTTTCCGGTCAAGATAAAGAAGAGACCAGGGTTTGAAGACCTCCGGATCCAGGCGGTAGAAGACCTGGCGATAATTTTCTTTGTCCGCTTCCAAGAGGGGAACTAGGGCATGGAGAAATTCCAATGACCTGGCATTGTTCCGGTTTTCAATGGCTACCACAAAGCTGTCCAGATCATCAAAGGACTCAATTTGTTTGGAAAGCCGCACCAGCCGGTTTTTGGGAGATATGAGATCCATTTGGCCGGTCTGAAAATCGAGATTCCCGGCCGTATAGAGGACGGAAAGAACCGCCAGCCCAAGAGCCACGCAGAGGGTAAGCACGGGCGATCTAGTCTGGACAAGCAGGATTTTTTGCAGCAGTCTTTGAGGAGGATTCATTGGCCTCCTTCCTTTACTGAGACCTTTACACCGGTGGCATACTCCAGTTCGGCCAAGGAGGTATGGTAGTTGAACAGAGCCTCAAGGTATTCTCCCTGGTTGTGACCATACTTCTCAATCGCCCACAGCATGTTGTCCGCCGTGCCGATACCCATATCGAAATTCGCAAAGGCTGAGAAGACCCATTTTCTTGAGGCTACGGCCGCCTCATGGTAGGCGGACGCGGCCTCTTTCCATTCCAGGATGTCCTGATAGGCCTTTGCCACTTGGATGGGGATGTTCATTTCCGCTGCTTCCCGGGTGTGAAGGAGCTTTTCATATTCCGCCATGGCCTCTTCTATTCTGGCTTTCTTGATTCCGAAACCGAATTCCCACCGCACTCCGGCCACCAGGGAAGCCCATGCATGGTTGAACTCGTCCGGTATATAAGGATTTTCGAATCTGTCTCGGCCGGGAGCCCCGGCAGCGGAGCCTACCATGGACACAAAAAAAGAGGGATACAGGTCGCTTTGAGCCGCCTTTACCTGGAACTGCTGCGCCTCCAGCGCCTCCTGAATCTGTTTGAGTTCGGGGCGCTCGGAGAGTGCCTCTTGAACATAGGCTTCCATACGATTCAATTCTTCATTCTCTATGCTTTGGTCTTTCTCAACAACCTCGAACTCTGCTTCGGGAGC
>JARRRH010000505.1:0-2876 GCA_037380925.1 Deltaproteobacteria bacterium
GTCTTCACCTCTCTGCTCACAGGGGGGTGCCACGTGCTGAATTTGATGTGCATAGTCTCCTTCGATTCCGCCGTGGCGCTAAAACTGAAAAAGAGGGTCGCCAAAAATGCCAGCACCAAAGATACGGCCACAAGACTCTTTCTCATCTCTCACGTCCTCCCGTTGCTTGGTTGTTGAAAAGAATCAAACCCATTCATCCCTTCGAAACGGCTGCCTGTTATCCCCCACCCGTTGATGGTGCGGTCTGATAGTGGGAAGGATGCCCGGTTGGCCGGCTATGGAGCCGGTTCCCGGTCTATTCTCTGTTGTCTATTTTTTCGCAGTAATAATCCGCAAGATTCCGGGCTGTCAACCCAAAAAGCCGAATGGTCTGAAATTGTTTTCAAATCCGGGTGTTTTGGAGATCCATAAAAGCGCTTATTCGCTATTGTCTAGAGGAGCGTTCTCTGGTAGGATCCATTCCAGGAGTACATAGGGGGTCAGCCGATGCGAAAACACCTCAATACCATCATCTGCGCCATCGATTTTTCCGACTATTCCAGGCACACGCTCTCCTACGGCATCGCCTTTGCGAGGGTGTTTGATGCACACCTTTTCGTCGCCCATGTGATTGATCTCCCTTCTGCCAGTATGTACGGGGAGGCCTTTTTCCCCGTCGAAGAGCAGAAAGAGCGCGTCATGGCCTATGCTCAAGAAGAGATCAGCCGGCTGATCGGCGACCAATCCGTCCGGTGGGAAGCACTCATCAGCCACGGGCACACTGCCGATGAAATCGCCCGCATGGCGGAGGAGAAAGACGCTAACCTCGTTATCGCAGCCACCTACGGACGCTCGGGACTCAAAAGGCTCGTTCTCGGTTCCGTCACGGAGCGGCTCATGCAAACCCTCTCCTGCCCCTTGCTCGTGGTGCGAAGCCCGGAGCACGATTTCGTCAGTCCGACAGGGCGTGAGATCAGCCTAAACCGCATCCTGGTGGGGTGCGACTTCTCCTCTGACTCCCTCCTTGCGCTTCAATATGGCCTCAGCCTGGCACAGGAATTCGAAGCCGAGCTCCACCTTGTCCACGTGATCGAACCCCCCGTTTATAGAGATCTGGTCCGTCCGGAGGGGAAAAAGGCGGAAGAGTATCAAACAACCCTGCAAGAGAGGTTGAATCGCAAGCTTGCAGAAATGGTCCCCGAAGAGGCCCGTTTCTGGTGCGTCCCGAAGTCCACCCTCCTGGCAGGTCAACCCCATGAAGAGCTCACCAAATACGCCGTGGTTCAAAACATCGATCTGATCGTTCTGGGCGTTCATGGCCGCGGTCTCGTGGAGGGTTTGCTTGTCGGTTCCACCACGGATCGAGTCATTCGGGAGGGACCGTGCCCGGTTTTATCGGTGCGTCCCACAAAGGACTAGCTCCATCTCAATGTTTCGTCACGGGTGCCAACACGCCTTCCGAAGCGCTAGGGCAAAGGAGTGATGCGGTGCGTGAGATCGTGTCGCGCTCGTTTTACTGCCCCAAAGTCAAGGAAACCGTTTTCCTGATCGAATACGTTCGATGTGATCCTTCCTGCCGCACCACCCGAGGGATATTGAGCTGTTCCCACCAGGACCTCTGCGCCTTGTCGAAGTTTGGAGGGGAAGCCCCGGTCTTCCCATGGAGACATTGCCCGGCCTGGCTCGAAACTCTCGGCGAAGAGCAGAGCTATTAGAAAACGCCCCCGCGTATGGGGTGTTGCAGCCTTTTCTTCTTCCTTGAAAACCTGGCCTCTGTGGGAGAAGATCCTTCGCTGTCGGATGGCGACCAAGGAGATGGTGGCGCCAGGAGGAGATTTGCCGCCGCGCTGAAGCGAGATTTCGTCGGAGTAGCGCCTTGACTCGATCCCACCCTGCTGGTACATTCTGGGCGTCGAACTCAGATCCAACCGTCTTCAGGAGGTCTAAATGAAACGATACCTTAGAGCAAAATTCCTCGCCCCCGTTTTCGCCTCATTCGCATTCCTGGTGGCCTGCGTCACAATCAACATCTATTTCCCAGCAGAGAAAGTGGAATCCGTGGCGGGGGAGATCGTGAAGGACATCCGCGGTCCCGAGGCGGAGAAGCCTCAGCCGCCGGCCCCCGGCAAAAAAGACAGCCGTTTAAATCGGAGCTTCTTCGCCTTTTCGGTCTGCCGGGCCTGGGCTGACGAGGTGACGACGGTCTCCAACCCCACGATCCGCGCATTGAAGCAGCGCATGAGGGCGCGTTTCGAACAGATGAGGCCCTATTACAAAAAGGGGTTTCTGATTGAAGGTAACGACGGCTATCTCTCTTTGGGCAATACAGGGGGGTTGGATCTAAAAACGTTGAGAGACCTGAAAAGCCTCGTGGCCGCCGAGAACAGCGACCGAAAGGCGCTCTACGCCGAGGTGGCGAGAGCGTTGAAAATCGATCCCAGCCAGATCGACCGGGTGGCTGCCATCTTTGCCAAGGAATGGCAAAAGTACATGCCTTAGGGCCCGGTGTCATCTCTCCGCCTCAGGAAAAGGGCTCTTCTCAGCCCGATCCAGACGATTGCCGCGAAAAAGCCCCCTACGGCGTCGGCCGTGAGGTCCATAACGCTCGTGTCACGACCGGGGACGAAGTACTGATGAGCTTCGTCCAAGGCACCGTAGCCGATCACCACGAGGATGATCAGCAGGGTCCCTTTGAGGGGTGTCTCAGCATATCGAGGCCCCAGGGAGCCAGCCACCAGGAAGCCGAGTATGCCGAAGACGAGAAAGTGGGCGAGCTTGTCTTCGCCCCGGAAGAGGTGCTGCGCGGGGAGGTCCGTTTGGGAAGAAAGATAGAAGATCAGCCCCATCCAGGCCAGCGAAATCATCCGCCAGGCCCTGTAGTCCAATCCCAACCTCAT
>JARRRH010000506.1:0-3438 GCA_037380925.1 Deltaproteobacteria bacterium
GAGGGGGCAAAACTCCCCCATAGATAAGTTGCTGAAAAGACCAGGCCGGGAGCCTCGGAACACAAGAAAAGCCCCATGACCCTCGGAAATGCAAACAATATTTTGCTCTCCTTAATAACTTTGAAATGAGCCTTTTAGTTGCATAGGTGTTTGTTTTTACACAATGGGTGATTTTACTTGGAATACAGGTCCCTTTTTTATTCATCGCCAAGGCAGGGGCATGGGGGTCTAACCCCATGCCCCTGCAACATCGCCAACCGTTTTTGGACAGGAATGGCTGAATATTTAATTTAGTCATATACTTATTTGGAGGAAGGGGACTGGCTGTCTCTAAACTGATGCCTCCGACCGGGGCTTTCACGGCCTGACTGTGGTGGAGAGATAGCCGTTTTTGCGTACCACCACGCCCCGGTCTAGAAAGTGGGCCATGATTTCATCATACTTCTTTTCATGCTCCCCACTGAAATAAAAGTCGATCGTCTCCTTATACCAGTATGTTCCCATCAACCAGTCAAAAAAGGCATCTTCCGGTACGGATTTCTTCATGAGCAATGTGTAAACCATGATCTTCTTTAAAAGGTCCTGCCCTATCTTTTGCGTGTCCGATAAATATTCCCTGATTTTTTTCCTGCTCCTCTGTAAAGCGCCTTCAAAATCCGTAAAGGGTTTCCCGTGACCCGGATAAACTATCTCGACGTCCAGAGCCGCTAGTTTTTCCAGTGATTCCTTAAAGGACTGGACTGCGGTTGAGCCTTCTATGCGAATCGTTAAGGTCGGAACGTCAAACTCCCATAATGCATCGGAAGAAAAAAGAACCTTTTCTTTTTGGTTGTACATTGAGATACCGTCCGACGCATGACCTGGGGTATGGATGATTCTAAACTCATGTGGCCCAATGGTTGCCACATCGCCTTCTTCCAGTGTCCGCGTGCAGCGAAAAAAGTCGGCCTCCTGACTGTAGTACCGCGACCATGTGGACCAATCATCTTCCATTTCAACAAAGTATCTACCCACTGGGTGAAGGGCAATGTCACACCCTGAGCGGTCCTGGATGATCCTGTTTCCCCCGATGTGGTCACAATGACAGTGGGTGCTGATAATGAGATCCACGTCTGAAATCTGAATGCCCAGCTCAGAAATGAACTTTTCTGTTTCATGAAAATCGGTGCGATAACCTGTATCGATGAGAACAGGTTTGTCCGACCGATATGCAAAGTGGTTCCCGTTGAGATACCCCCTCTCAATGAAAAACAGATTGTCCATGATTTCTAAGGCAGACACAACCTCCTCCTGGACGGTACAAAGTACTGGGTACTGGGTATTGGTACTGTTTAGCAGAGCTTTTGGTCAAAGGCAAGAGGAAGAAAAAAGGCGGCTGCAGAAAAGCCTCAGCCGCCTTATGTGAAGATTCAAGAGAAAGGTCAGCCGCCCAACACGGCATCGAGCCGGCCGAGGTCATTAATCATTCGCCAATTACCGCCGCCGGCTTCAACGCGCGCTTTCCACTTCTCGACCCGGTCGTAGTATTCCCTGGGGTCGATGTTGTCGCTTCGCAGTTTTGTCACATTCAGTGCCACCACATCGCATCCCGACACCGTAAGGCCGAAGTCTCGTATGTGCCCTTTTTTGAGGTCCTCTTTCAGGTCGGAAAATATGAGGATGTATTTCTTCCCGGCCCCTGTTTCATTTAGGTATTCGGCAGCCTGCAAAACCCCGCCTGTAATATCGGTATACGCGCTTCCCTTTGCCACGGACTTGACAAAAACTTCAACTTTCTGCCTGAACAGGCGCTTCTGTTTGTTGGTCACCGATGGGCGTTTGTCAAAGGTCATTTTTGCAATGATGTCCTTTTCACTGAAGCTGGCACTGTCGATCTTGGCGATGCCGAAAGAATCCCCGGGCTGAAGGGTACCGAGAAGGTAGTTGACAAGGCCCTGCGCACCCGTCAATTCTTTTGAGTACGTGCCGGAGCTGTCCAAGAGCATGTACACACCTTTGGAATGGCTCGTGGTGTCAGCGCATCCACCCACAGTTACCACCAGGAACATTAAGATTAGGCTTAGGCGCTTTTTCAAGATCACACCTCCTCGCTGATAATGGTTTCACGCTCATCCATCTCCAGTTGCTCTCTTCTGTGCCTCAGCCAGGTCTCCACCCACAGAAGTGGAAAGGCCAGAAGGTCGTAGAGATTGACCAGGAAATCTCCTGCGTATTTTGATATGTCCCCCAGCAGCCGCAGAACGAAAGCAAGTCCTTTTAAGATCGCTGCTGTGGCCTCGCCCAACACAGTGCGGGAGGACTGGACAAAGGACTCCAGAGGTATGGCCACAAATGCAAGAGCAAAAGGCAGTATGAAACCCATCACCATCTGTCCTATGGTCGGAATCCAGCTGTTGAAGGTATGGGGGGACTCGACCTGGGCAAGCGTCTGTCTTAAAGCCTGCATGTCCGCAGCAATCCGATCACGCATAAAGGCCAAGGCCGACTCCACGCACGCAAGGACCAACAGGATGATAAATGTGACCCAGATCATCCGAATGCGCATCTTGTCATCCATCTGTCCAATAATGGGAAACAAACGGGTAATGCGAAGGGACTCCATGAGGTAGAGGCCCATAGCCAATTCGACCAAAATGATGACAAGGGCCGCTATGTCGGAGGTTCTGTAACTGCCGATGTAGCTTCCTCCACCCACCATCTCGGACATGGGCAGCGCAATGAGATTGAAGTTGATCACCGCGCCTCCTATAGCAATGAGCAGAACGAGGGCGGAAATGAAAAACTGGGTCATGGCAGATGACGTCAATGTTCGTGCAGCCTTGTCGGTGTTTTTCCTGATCTCCTCGTACTTGGCTACGTGGGCGTCGTTCGCCAGTGGGGCCTCATTTTTTCCAGAAGGGCATGGCGTTCACCAACCGCGCTGCGGTACTCTTCCATCACTTTCTTGTGCTGAGTAACCGCGGTCTTGTGAACTTCCGTTAATATGTTCCCCAGCCAGTTATCCCCTCTTGACTCAAGCTTTGCGAGGCTATCCACCGCTTTAACCCAATCGGGTGGGGGCGGCGGAACCTCTGCGCTCTCTTTGTAATCTTCATCAATCCGTGTTACAAGATCGGCCATAGAGCGGTGTAAGGAGGGGTAGGCGCTCAGATCCCGTTTCATCACCGACTCCACCCGCTCGAATTCCCGCTCTATCACTCTCTCCGCTGCTTCTTCGCCGCTGCTCATGAGAACTTCTTTGTTGCGCTTCTCCATACTCTCCGCTCCCCGGAACACGGCTTCCGATATCAGCCGAAAGCCTTCCTGTATGCCCTGGCTCAAGGAATGGATGGCCTTGTGGGTGGTCACGAACTTTGTCCTGAATTCCCATCAATCCTTCCTCACCTTGACCAATGTTGGCATCGGTGATGCCGGCCTATATAGCGTGATTGCCACCAA
>JARRRH010000507.1:0-5827 GCA_037380925.1 Deltaproteobacteria bacterium
TGGACGCCAATGATAGATACGGGAAAGGAGATCAGGAAGCCCTGTATGAGACCTTTCATTACCTCAGGCTCCTGGTCGATTTCTATCCCAAGCATATCCAAAAGGAGGACAAACGCTTTTTTCTTCCTGCTATGGATTATTTTTCTGAAAAGGAAAAGGACGCGATGCTGAAGGAAGGATATGAATTTGACAGCACCTTGATTCACAAAGAATATGCCGACATGGTCTCCGCATGGGAAAAGAGCATGAAGGGAGTCTAGGTTTGCAACGCGTGTGTTTGTGAAAAAACTCGATGCCCCGCGCCTCACCGTGCAACACAAGGGGATCGATCCGGGACAACGCTTCGCAGGCTGTCCTGTGCGGACGGACCTCTCACGTCTTAATCTCATCCCGCCGGGAGCACAATCCGGGAAATAACTTGATATTACTATCTATTTGCTTGAATTTACCTGCCGCTCATCCCCTCTTTCCCCCCCTTGATTTTAGAAGAAAAGGAATTAATTTCTGAACAGAAAAGAAGGAACAGACTTGTTGAGGTAAAAGGAGGTGAAAATCATGAATATGCTTGCACCAAGATTCGACGTCGAATTAAGACCTTCGAGAAGCCTCTTTAATGAGTGGCTCAATCCTTATTCCTATTATGTAGAGTGCGAGGATTGGATGCCGTCTTCGGACATCACTGAGAGTGAAAAGTCTTACGTGGTGACGATGGAGTTGCCTGGAATCGACATGAAAAAAACCGATGTCTCTTACAATGACGGAATTCTGACCGTAAAGGGAGAAAAAGGAAAAGAGTCGATGGAAGGCGAAAGTTGTTACTGTGCCGAAAGGTATTCGGGTTCTTTTGAGAGAAGTTTCCGAATTCCTGGGAAGGTAAATAGTGACAAAATCGATGCCACGTACAAGAACGGTATTTTAAAGCTCATGCTTCCCAAGGCCGAAGAAAGCATTCCCAAAAAAATAACAGTCCACTAAGATTCCTTGTGTGGGCTGAGTTATAATATGGCGCCGCTTCACAATGTGAGGCGGCGCCTTCTTTTTGTCACTCTAATAGGATAGAGTTATATCCGGCAAATGAGTATGCATCTTTTCAAAAACTCCTTCATCCGTAGTTTCTGGAAGACGACCCCAGAGGATTTTCGTCGATTCCAAGGGATCCATTTTTGCTGACTCTTCCTTTTCTAATCCCGATGCGGTTACTCTTCCACGTCGCTGTGGGGGGCTTGGCTGAAATGGAGCACTTTGTTTACCCTAACGAGGATTTTTCTTTCCACCTGAGGGAGAGGGGGTTCGTTTTCGAGTTCCGGCGAAAGGCCGTCCATGATGGAAAGGTCTTCAACTCTTTCACAAAAGCCCAGGACCTGGAATCCGGTGTCCCTTTTTGGGTCCCAGATTACAAGAGAAATTCGGGGATTGACTTGAAGGTTCTCCAAGGTACCTGGGCAAAACCACTCGCTGACGCCTATCCGGTCCTCCGGCTCGGCAGTGATCCTTCTGGAAGCGGCGATGTGGGGTAGGCCCCGCGCATCGGCGGTGGCAAGAAGCACATGTCCCAATGCACTTCCGAGTTCTACGGCCCTTTCAATCGTTTCGCTGCTCATTTCTCGCACCTCCTCTCCGTCAACCCTTCACCTGAAGATGAAAAAGTGGACCGCCCCTTGCCCTTGCCGTCAACATTTAAATGCAGCGATGCCTGTGATATCTTGGCCGATTACCAGGGTATGCAAACTCTCAGTACCCTCCAATGCACTCAGCGCCTCCAGGTCACAGAGGTGACGAATTACGTGCTGGTCGGCAAGAATCCCTCGCCCGCCGAGAACATCCCTGGCCAGACGCGCTACCCTTACGGCCTCGCGGACGCTGTTCATTTTGGCCATGGAAATCTGCGGATGGCGTGCTCGCCCTTCGTCCATCAAGCGGCCCAGATGATAATTCATGAGTTGAGCTTTGGTGATTTCAAGAAGCATATCCGCCAATCGTTCCTGCACAAGCTGATAGGACGCAATCGGTCTGTCGAACACCTCCCTGTCCCCGGCAAAGTTCCGGGCCGCCTGGTAGCAGGCCATTGCCGAACCCACTGCGCTGCAAGCCACACCGTACCTGGCGTGGTTCAAACACTCAAATGCCGCTTTGAGACCCAGGGCTCCGGGCAGCACGGTCTCCGGTCCGACCTCGCAATTTTTAAGTTCCAGGAGAGCCGTTGGTGACGTGCGATAAGCAAACTTGTGCTGAATGGCTGTTGCCCGGAATCCCGGGGTGTTGGTTTCAATGAGGAAGCACCGGATTCCTTCCTTTGTTTTGGCCCATATGAGGGCTACCTGGGCGATAGGCCCATGGGTAATCCACATCTTTGTGCCGTTGAGCACGTAGTTTTTTCCCTGTGGGGCGGCGTGGGTGGTCATGCCCGCCGGATTGGAGCCGAATCCCGGTTCGGAGAGGCCGAAACAGCCGATCGCCTGACCGCCGTGCAGTTTGGGCAGCCAGATCTGCCGCTGCTTTTCCGAACCGAAGGCATAGATAGGATACATCACCAAGGAGTTTTGCACTGAAAACATGGCGCGCAGGCCGCTGTCGCATCGACCCAGTTCCTGGCAAGCAAGTCCGTAAGCGGTATGTCCGGCTTTCCGGCACCCGTAACCATCAACGTGGACTCCAAAAAGGTCGAGTTCAGCCATTTTCGCGATTATTTCTAAAGGGAACGTGGCCTTGTCAAAATGCTCCACAATGACCGGCATGGCCTCCTCCTCCACAAGTCGGCGCACCCGGTCGCGGAAATGAATTTCCTCGGCAGTGAGCTGTTTTTCAATCTGAAAGTAGTCCGGAAAGGTTGTCTTAGACATGACTTTTTCCCCGTGCAACTGGCTCTTATTCTTGTGCTGCGCTGTCTTTTCGAATGAAGAGAGAAATCTTTTTATTTTTAAATCCTGAAGATCTGCGTCCATCTGCCTGCCCTGTTGAATCAACGAAGTGGGAGCTTGGCCCGTTAAATCTCTTGAACTTGTATCGTGACAACTTGAGTAACAGAAAAATGCTTAGCCTTGAGAGTTACATAGCCGGTGCAACACCTTATTTAACAAGGCCGTAACGTATTCAACTGGGGCGTCCCATGAACTCTTTAGTCCTTGATCTGCGCCTTCTGCAGCCGGCCGCTGTAATCGATAAATACGGACTTGATCTCCGTGAATTCCTCAATGGCCGTACTGCCCGCCTCTCTGGTGCCGACGCCGGTATTCTTTACACCGCCGAAGGGAAGATGAACCTCTGCCCCGATGGTGGGTGCGTTGATGTATACGACGCCGGCTTCGAGCTCATGGATCGCGCGGTGAGCGATACGTATGTTGCCGGTATAGATGGACGAAGACAAGCCGTACTCAACGTCGTTGGCCACGCGCACGGCTTCGTCATAATCGCGCACTTTGATGGCCGACAGAACCGGGCCGAAGATTTCCTCCTTGGTGATTCTCATGCCGTGCCGGGCTTCAAAGATGGTGGGCTGAATGAAGAACCCTTTGTCAAAAGGAGCACGGGATAGCTTTTGTCCTCCTGTGACAAGCTCGGCGCCTTCCTTTTTTGCGACCTCAATGTAATTCAGGATCTTTTTTTCCTGATCTTGGCCGCAGACCGGGCCAACGTCCACAGAGGGGTCCACCGGGTTACCGAGCTTCAGGCTTTTCGTTTGGGACGCGAGGCGTTCCATCATCTCGTCGTAAACGGCTTCGTGAAGGATCAATCGGCTGGTGGCGGTGCATCGCTGCCCTGCTGTTCCAAAAGCTCCGAAAAGGATCCCTTGAACGGCCAGAGAAATTTCCGCGTCATCCATGACAATCTGAGGATTTTTTCCTCCCAGCTCCAAGCCCACCCGCTTAAGCCGGCTCGAGGCCCGGGTATAAACGTCTCTGCCTGAAGAGACGCTCCCTGTGAAGGAGACGGCCTTAACACCGGGGTGCTCAACAATAGCCGTGCCCACCTGGTCTGCGGGTCCGGTAACCACGTTCACCACACCCGGAGGCAATCCGGCCTCCTCAAGAATACGGACCAGCGTGACGGCACACAGGGGAGTCAGGGTGGCAGGCTTGTAGACCACCGTGTTCCCGGCAATGAGGGCCGGGCCGAGTTTCCAGCAGGGCACGGCAAAGGGGAAATTCCAGGGCGTAATCAGGCCGACGATTCCGACAGGCTGCCTGACGGTCATGCAGAACTTGTCCGGCAGCTCGGAAGGTGTGGTTTCTCCAGTCATTCTTCGCCCCTCTCCTGATATGTACTCCAGGAAATCTATGGCTTCCTGTACATCGCCCTTTCCCTCTGCAATCACCTTGCCCATTTCCCGACTCACCAGCTCTCCCAGTTCCTCTTTACGATCTCTCATAATTCGGGCCGTTTTCAACAAGAGTTCTCCGCGCTTGGGAGCCGGAGCCCTGGACGCAGCCTCCACGGCTTTATTTACGTCTTCCTCTGTGCCTTCGGCGAATGTGGCAAGGATCTCGCCTGTAGCGGGGTTGCTGGTTGCAAAGGACCGCCCGGTCGACGAAGGAATCCATTTGCCGTTTATGTAAAGTCCGTATTCTTTCATGATTCCGTCTCCTGTGTCTGTCGCAAGGTCGGCCCGCCCTTCGACCTTGCTCAGGGTCTCTTGAGTGGCCGACCCTACGCAGGGTGGGCCGCTCTGCCCGCCTTATCCTAGCTTGGGCTTTTGGACTCGCCGAATTTCAACTTGCCTTGACCCGGGACGCTTTTGGGATCCTTTAGCCTGGTCGCATCATCCACGCAGTTCTTTTTTTCTTCCTCTGACACCGAGTTTGGATCGATCAGAGCATCCATAGGACAGAGGAACCTGTTTCCCGCATTGTCCTTTACCCATACCAACGGTTGATCACTCATAATACTCCCTCCTTTCATAATCTTGTTTGAAGGTTTCTGTTACCTAAGCTCCAGTGCATAATAACGAATTTAGCATTGAAGGATTCAGGGATTTAGGTATTGGGTATCAGGTAATAGGTATTAGTCTGTTCAACGAGTTCTGAGGCTCTTACCATCTTTGCGGTTTTATCCGACGTCTGAGGCTCTGTGGCTCTGACCCCTGTTTTCCGATGCCTAGAGCTTAGCAGCCAATACCCGTACCTAATACCCATTACCCATTACCCATTACCCAATACCTAATACCCAGTACCTAGTCCCCAATATTTATTCGGTCCAGCCGTACTCGCCAATGAGGCTTACGAAGCGGACGCCTCCGAGGCTCTTTTCAAAAAAGCCCCCTTCCTTTTTCGTGATTTTGAGTAAGTCCTGTCCAAGCCTGTCTCCAACGGGAACAACCATGCGGCCTCCGTCATTAAGCTGGTCCGTCAGGGGTTTTGGAACACGCGGGGCACCTGCCGTGACCATAACTGCATCATAAGGCCCCTGCTCGCTCCAGCCGAGAGTGCCGTCAAAAACTTTAAAGTAAACGTTTGTATATCCCAGTTTATCCAGAGTGATTCTGGCCTTCTCCAGAAGGGACTCTATTCTCTCAACAGTGTAAACGGCTTTCGACAACTCGGCCAGTATTGCAGTCTGATATCCACTGCCTGTTCCGATTTCGAGTGCTTTTTCATCTCCCTTGAGCTCCAGGGCTTGGGTCATCAGGGCCACGATATAAGGTTGAGATATGGTCTGGTCTTTGCCTATAGGTAGGGGATTGTCGTCATATGCTCTTCGTTTCATGGCTTCATCCACAAAGCGCTCCCTCGGAACCTTGCTCATGGCTTCCAGGACACGAGGGTCGTGGATTCCCCTGGGAACAAGCTGTGTCCGGACCATCTTTTCTCTCGCCGAGCTGTAGCCGCTTGCC
>JARRRH010000508.1:0-2849 GCA_037380925.1 Deltaproteobacteria bacterium
CTCGTTGTGATTACCGGTGTATCCGGTTCCGGAAAATCCTCTCTCGCTTTTGACACCATCTATGCCGAAGGGCAACGGCGGTACGTCGAGTCCCTCTCCGCTTATGCAAGGCAGTTTTTGGAGCAGATGGACAAACCGGACGTGGATGCCATAGAGGGGCTCTCTCCAGCCATCTCCATCGAGCAACGCACGACGCGCGGCAACCCGCGCTCCACAGTGGGGACCGCCACTGAGATTTATGATTACTTGAGGCTTCTCTTCGCCCGCATCGGCCGTCCCCATTGCCCAAAGTGCGGTCTGGAAATTGCGCCTCAAACCACACAGCAAATCGTGGATCAGATTATGGCGCTCCCTAGTGGGACAAGGGTGAGAGTCCTTGCCCCTTTGGTGGAGGGCAAAAAAGGGGAGCATGCAAATCTGCTGCGACGGCTTCGCAAGGACGGGTTCACCAGGGTAAGCATTGACCGCCAAACAGTGCCTCTGGATCAAGACATTGTTCTCGACAAAAACAAGAAGCATTCCATAAGCGTGGTCGTGGATCGCCTTGTGATCGGCAAGGATGCAATGCGCCGGCTTACCGACTCCATGGAACTCACCCTAGGTCTTTCAGACGGTCGGGCCCTGATTGACGTTTTGGGATCCAAGGAAATGTTCTTCAGCCAGAGGGCCGCTTGTACCCAATGCGGAATCAGCATTCCTGAGCTGACACCCCAAATGTTTTCCTTTAACAATCCCCAAGGGGCATGCCCGGAGTGCAGCGGGCTGGGCCAAAAGAGGGACCTTGATCCTGACCTGATTATCCCGGACCCTGCGCTTTCCTTGAGAGAAGGAGCCGTAAAGCCATGGGCCGGCAGGAACTCTCCTTATTTCCACCAGCTTCTCGATGCCATCTGCCGGCATTTCAAGATCGATCCTTACATGCCATTCAGGAACATTCCCAAAAAAGTGCAGGACGCCATCCTCTATGGTTCGGGAAAGGAGGTGATTTCCTTTTATTTTGAAAAAGACGACCGCCGCCACCACTACAAACGTCCTTTTGAAGGGGTGATTCCCAATTTGGAGAGACGGTATCACGAGACCGATTCCTACTCTGTGAGGGAGGAAATCGAAAACTACATGAGCATCCGTCCCTGCCCGGCCTGTGGTGGTGCCCGGCTCAATCCGGTCAGCCTGGCCGTCACGGTTCACGGCCGGCCCATACAACACATCACCGCCCTTTCCATTGAAAGAGTAGAAACCTTCTTTCGCGATCTCAAGCCCACATCAAGGGAAGAGGCCATCGCCGATCGCATTCTTAAAGAGATCAAGGAACGGCTAAAGTTTCTTAGAAGTGTCGGCCTGGATTACCTTTCCCTAGACAGACCTTCATCCACCCTTTCCGGGGGCGAGGATCAGCGCATCCGGCTGGCCACCCAGATCAGCTCGGGTCTGGCGGGCGTTCTCTACGTTCTTGATGAACCCAGCATCGGCCTGCACCAAAGGGACAATCTGCGTTTGCTTCAAAACTTGCGACGCCTCAGAGACCTAGGAAACACGGTCCTGGTGGTGGAGCACGATGCAGAAACCATGCTGTCCGCCGATCAGGTCATTGACATGGGACCCGGTGCCGGGCTTCAGGGAGGGCATATCGTTTTCCAGGGAACTGCGAACCGCCTCATGGAAAGCGAGGCGTCCCTGACAGGACAATATCTCTCAGGGAGACAAAGGATTCCCATTCCCGACACCAGAAGGCGGGGAAACAGGGGCACCCTTGTAATCCAGGGCGCCCGGCAGAACAATCTGAAGGATATCCTTGTCAAGATTCCTCTCGGCACATTGACTTGCGTCACCGGGGTTTCAGGCTCCGGCAAAAGTAGTCTTGTCAATGAAATCCTTTTCCCCGCGCTGGCCCAAAAGCTCTATCATTCAAAGGCGAGGATAGGCGCCGTGGAGTCTTTGCGAGGCACCCATCATGTCGACAAGGTGATCAACATTGATCAAAGCCCCATCGGCAGAACGCCCCGCTCCAACCCGGCCACTTACACCGGTGTGTTTACGCCCATACGGGAACTCTTTTCGATGCTTCCTGATTCCAGAATAAGGGGGTATAAACCCGGGCGCTTCAGCTTCAATGTGAGGGGAGGGAGATGCGAGGCGTGCAACGGTGATGGGATCATCAAGATAGAAATGCATTTTCTTCCCGATGTGTACGTGACCTGTGAAGCCTGTAAAGGCCTTCGATTTAATCGGGACACCCTGGAAATCAAATACAAAGGCTCCCACATTGCCGATGTCCTCCGCATGACCGTGAACCAGGCCTACACCTTCTTTGAAAATGTGCCCGGCATTAGAAACAAGCTCAAAACCCTGATGGATGTGGGGCTTGGCTACGTCAAGCTCGGACAGTCGGCCACAACCCTTTCCGGGGGCGAAGCCCAGAGGGTGAAGCTCTCCAGGGAGTTGAGCAAAAGAGACACGGGAAGCACCCTCTATCTTTTGGATGAGCCCACCACAGGACTCCATTTCGCCGACATCCAGAAACTCCTTGAGGTGCTGAACTATTTGGTGGAACTCAATAACACGGTGGTGGTGATCGAACACAACTTGGATGTCATAAAGACCGCAGATTACATCATTGATCTTGGCCCTGAGGGCGGAGAAAGGGGTGGTTATGTGGTGGGCGAGGGAACGCCTGAAGCAATTTCGGAGATCGAGGAATCCTACACGGGGCAGTTCTTAAAGAAAGTGCTCGGTCGTGAAAAGTCTGAAGTGCCTAAAGTGAGCTAAAGTGCCTAGTGTCATGTCAACCGTCTAGTGTCGGGTATAGCCTCTTCAGTTTTACCCGTGCATCTTTGGTTGTGAACTGCCAA
>JARRRH010000509.1:0-4409 GCA_037380925.1 Deltaproteobacteria bacterium
GCTAAAAATAGGGATAATGCACATCTCAATGCTTTTCGCGTGGAGAACATCATCCGATCCAGAGTGATGGATCTCGAGGGAGAAAACATAGGAAGCATTGATTCTCTGGTTATCGACATTGACACGGGAGGTATCCTGTATGCGGTCCTCGAATTCGGCGGGGTTCTCGGTATTGGGGACAAGCTTTTCGCCGTGCCCTGGCAATCCCTGGCAGCGCTTCCTGCGGAGGGCACATTTCTCCTCGACCAGCCCAGAGCAAAACTGGAAAAAGCCCCGGGGTTTAACAAGAACAACTGGCCCGACATCGGCGACCGCAGATGGGGCGCCGGGATTTTCGCGTTTTATAACCGCCGTCCTCCCTACCGTCACCCTCCCATGGCTCCTGGAAAACATCCCGGCCTACAAGCCTATCCGGTCTATGGTTATCCAATGACTCCTCAGGTCGGCTATGTCGGCTTTGAAGAGCTGAGACCGTACCTGCAAATGTTCAATCCCAAAACAGTGGAGACGGTGACCGGAGAAATTGTTAAGGCGGAGAATCTTGTCCCGCAGCCCGAGCTCGAGGAAGGAACAAGGCTGATCATACACTCCGGCGCAAAAAAGTTCCTTCTGGTGCAGCTGGGGCCGCCGTGGTACATCGACGGGGAGAGAAACCGCTTAAAACCGGGCACCAAGGTGACCGCGACCGGTTCATTGGTAACCGTCGACGATACGCCCTTGATGATCGCGACCATGCTGGAAGTGGGAAACGAAAAACTGAAACTGAGAGATAAAGAAGGTAATCCAATCTGGGTTGGGTGGAGAAAAGTCAAATAAACCGTTCTCCATCCTCCCCGGCTTACTGTAGAGGACCGCCGTGAATACGTGTTTATTTTTTGACAAATAAGGGTATTACCCCATTTCCCTTCATTGCTGGTGAGTTTATAAAGAAAAAAATCGGCGTTACAGGAGCCTGGGATCTCACATTGAAATAAGGAGGGAAATTAAAGGTCACAGGATTTCTAGGATGAAGAGGGATAACATGCGGCATATAAGGAGCGGCGCCTTGATTGCCCTGATTATGGCGATCATGGGGACAAGCAGCCTTTGGTCCATACAAGGGTGTCGGAATTCTGAGCCCGAAGAGGCAACTCAGAAACAAGCAAGCATGGCCCAAGAAAACCTAAACGACATCCTTACTGAGGATGAGCCACACCCTCCCGAACAGATCACCGGACTTCCCGTGAATTTGGTCACGGCCATCGTTGGGGTGGCAAAATCAAATATTCCCGCTGTGGTTCACATTGAAGTCACCGAACGCCAGGAGATGCCCAATCCTCTTTTGCCCTTTGAGAAACATCCCGGTATGCGACGCTTTTTCGGCCTTCCCAAAAAAATGCCCAAAAAGTTTGAACGGGAATTGATTGGTGTGGGGACAGGAATGATCCTGGACCCACAGGGTCACATCCTGACCAACAATCACGTTGTGGGAGGGGCGAACAAGATTCAGGTCACCCTCTCCGATGGAACACAGTATTCCGCCAAGGTGGTTGGCACCGACCCTAAGACGGATTTGGGAGTGATACAGATTTCGGCCGAAAACCTTCCATCTGTCTATATTGGCGATTCCGATAAAGTCCAGGTAGGTGAGTGGGTGGTAGCTATCGGTCAACCCCGAAATTTGGCCCAAAGCGTTACCCAAGGGATCATCAGCGCCAAGCACCGAACCGGAATCACCAACCCCAGCACCTACGAGGATTTTCTTCAGACCGATGCAGCTATCAACCCGGGCAACAGCGGTGGCCCCTTGTTGAACCTTCGTGGCGAAGTGATCGGAGTCAATTCCGCCATTCTGTCCCAATCGGGCGGATTCGAAGGGATCGGTTTTGCCATTCCCAGCAATATGGCCGTCCATGTTGCCGAAGCTCTGATCAAATACGGCAAAGTGGAACGGGGATGGTTGGGAGTCAGTGTTAGGGATGTGACTCCCGATCTAGCCCAGTCTGTTGGCTTGGAAACTCCCCGGGGGGCCTTTATTTCCGAGGTCACAAAAGACGGCCCCGCAGACAAGGCGGGCCTGAAAAAAGGGGACGTGGTGCTCTCATACCGGGGCAAAGACATCCCGAACGCTGCGGTCCTGCGGAACGATGTGGCCAACTCGCCTGTGGGCCAGGAAGCGGATGTTACTGTCTGGCGTGACGGGAAGAGGCAGGATTTTGGCGTCAAGATAGGAAACCTGGAAGAACTGTCCAAGATGCTGACTGCTTCTCTAAAGGAAAAGCTTGGCGTCGAGGTGGGGCCCACGACCGTACAGGAAGCAGAACAATACGGCATGAGAGCCCCGGAAGGCGTCGTCATCCAATGGATCGATCCCAAGGGTCCGCTCGGTAAAGCTGGTTTGGAAGTGGGGGATATCATTCTGGCGGTGGATGGGCATCCCGTCGAAGGGCTGGCAAGTTTTGCCAGTGTGGTTGAAGCCGTTCCGCAACACCACGAGCCCGTTTTTCTGGCCGTGGACCACCGGACCGGGAAAATGGCCTATGTAAAAGCAGACTTGGGTTAGCCTCCCTTCCCGGAAAGCAGAAGCTGTGAATCACGAAAAACCAAAGGAGATAGGATCATGAACGGCCAGATGAAACGGCCAGGGCAAAAAAATGTAGGGAAGCCAAATTGGATGCCCATCTTATGGGTTGCTCTTATGATGATGCTCTTCTTCTCCTTCTTCAGGGGAAACACCTCCTCCGAAGTCTTGAACATATCCTACAGCGATTTCAGGAAATATGTGAATGACGGCCAAGTCGCCCAAGTCACTTTTGAGGGCGATCAGCTAACGGGTCAGTTCAAGAAGCCTGTTAAGAAAGGGACGGGGTGACCATTCAAGCTAAAACAAAGCAGAAATCATGGTTTTCAACGTTGCTGATTGGTCTGCTCCCCTGGCTTTTGATCATCGGCATTTTCCTCTATATGCGCAAAAGAGTCGGCGGCATGGGAGGGGCGGGCGGTGGCTTGTTCGGATTCGGAAAATCCAAGGCAAAGCTGTACACCAAATCGAGCAGCAATGTCACCTTTGAAGATGTGGCAGGATTGGCCAATGCCAAGAAAGAGCTTTCTGAGATCGTTGATTTTCTGAAGGATCCGTCAAAATTCCGAACCTTGGGCGGGAAGTTGCCCAGGGGGGTTCTTCTTGCGGGACCTCCCGGCACGGGAAAAACACTCATGGCGAGGGCCGCAGCCGGGGAGGCGGATGTGCCTTTTTACAGCATCAGCGGCTCCGAATTCATTGAGATGTTTGTCGGGGTAGGCGCTTCGCGGGTGAGGGACATGTTTGAGAGGGCCAAGAAGGATGCGCCCGCCATAATCTTCATTGATGAGATCGACTCCATCGGCCGTGTCCGAGGCACGGGTCTGGGAGGAGGACACGATGAAAGGGAGCAGACGCTCAACCAAATTCTCTCTGAGATGGACGGATTTGAAGCGCACCAGTCTGTGGTCGTCCTGGCGGCCACCAACCGACCGGATATCCTGGACCCTGCTCTGGTGCGACCCGGACGTTTTGACAGGCAGGTGACGCTGGATCTCCCCCAAAGGGAGGCGCGCAAGGAAATTCTCCAAATCCACGCACGCCAGGTGCGTATGGCAGACCATGTGGACTTGGGCGTGATGGCCGACATGACGGTCGGTTTTTCAGGTGCACAGCTTGAAAATTTGATCAATGAGGCCGCCCTCCTGGCCGCCCGCAAAAATAAGACCCATGTGGAATTGGAAGATCTTGAGCAAAGCAGAGATAAGATCCTTCTGGGTCTTGAGCGGGAAGAAAGGATAAGTGATGAGGAAAAGAAAGCCATTGCATACCATGAAGCCGGTCACACGCTTTTGGCCAAATTGCTGCCCAACGTGGACCCCCTTCAAAAAGTGACCATCATTCCCCGCGGTCGGGCCATGGGAGCCACCGAGCAAATCCCCCAGGCCGATCGCCACAACTTCAGCCGCTCTTATCTGCTCAACCGAATTGCCATCATGCTGGGGGGCCGGGTTGCAGAAAAAATAGTTTATGACGACATCACCACAGGGGCGGGCGATGACCTGAAGAACGCCACCCAGGTGGCACGTCGCATGGTCTGCCAGTGGGGAATGAGCGAAAGATTGGGGGCGATGACTTTCAAACAGGGCGAGGAGCATCCTTTCCTGGGACGGGAGCTCACGGAACCGAAAGACTTCAGCGAACACACGGCTCAGGTTATAGATGAGGAAGTGCAGCGAATTGTTCACGACATGGAAAAGAAGGCTCGAGAAGTTCTGGAGCCCAATCGGGATAAACTGGATGCTATTGCAAAAGCCCTGTTTGAAAGTCATCGCCCCCAATCTTTCGCTCATTCCCCACTGGCAGACCATGCGACGTGCCACCTGGGTGGCGTTCTTCAGGTCATCGC
>JARRRH010000510.1:0-2833 GCA_037380925.1 Deltaproteobacteria bacterium
GTTTCCTTTAAAGCAGCCATTACCATGGTGGGGACGGACATTTGGGGGACCTTTTCGAAATACGGGCTCACTGTGGTCCCCCTCTTCATCTTTTTGGGCTATATTGCCTTCAACTCGGGAATCGCTGAAAGACTTTACAAGGCCGCGTACCAGTGGTTTGGGCATTGGCGGGGAGGTCTGGCTATCGCGACCATAGGCGCTGACGAACTTTTTGCTGCGATCTGCGGTTCTAACACGGCGACAGCCGCCACCATGGGCACCGTGGCTTTGCCTCAGATGAAGAAGTACCACTATGACACGAGGCTGAGCAGCGGCACGGTGGTCACAGGGGGGACCTTGGGTACCGTCATGCCACCCAGTGTGGTCCTCATCGTCATCGGTCTCCAAACCGAGCAGTCCATCGTCAAGCTTTTCCTGGGCGGCATACTGCCCGCCATGCTTCTGGGCATCCTCTTTGTTCTCACCATTTTTGTTCTTTGTCGTCTTTACCCCCATTACGGTCCTGCAGGACCCAAAACATCTTTCGGGGAAAAAATCCGGTCTCTGGGCGGTGTTATCGAAGCGGTGATTATCTTTGTGTTGGTCATAGGCGGCCTTTATGCCGGCCTGTTCACGCCAACGGAAGCCGGTGCTGTGGGCGTCTTTTTCGCCCTCGTGGTGACTGTTGTACCCCGCCGGTTGAGCTGGAAGGGATTTGTCGGGGCTATGGCGGACAGCCTCAAGATTTCCTGTTTCGTTTTCGTGCTGGTGACCGGAGCGATAATCTTCGGTCGCTTCTTGGCCATTACAAGGCTTCCCTTTATGGTTGCAGACTTTGCGGCCGGTCTCCCGGTTTCAAGGTATGTGATTTTGGCCTTTGTGTTGGTGGTCTATTTGATAGGGGGATGTTTTATAGATTCTCTGGGGTTTCTGGTCCTGACGATCCCCATCTTTTTTCCCCTGGGGCTGGCTCTGGGTTTTGATCCCATATGGTACGGTATTATTCTCACTATGGTTACCACTATGGGCGCCCTGACACCTCCAGTGGGCGTAAACATATATGTGGTGAAAGCCCTGGCACCCGAGATCGAACTCGGCACAATCTTTAAGAGCGTGAGCTTTTTCTTGCTCGCATGTGCGGTTGCTATTGCCATTCTGATTGCATTTCCTCAGATTGTTTTGGTCATACCCAACTTGGCCCACTAAAGGTCTGCAGAACGTTGAGGTCGAACCAGCCTTTGGAAAAGAGGTGAGATGAGCCATGGAAAAGCGTTTTATGCCCCCGTTGACGAGTCAGGATGCCTTGCTGGAATGGCAGCTTCAGGGGCTGAAGTGGACCGCAAGCCATGCGTACACCGGGTCTCCCGTGTACAAAAAGAAGATGGATGACGCGGGGGTGAAACCGGAAGACCTTCGGACCTTGGAGGACATTGCGAAGCTCCCCTTCACCACGTCCCAGGACCTCCAAGAAGGATATCCCTTTCCACTGCTTTCCGTTCCCTTTGAAAAAGTGGTTCGAATCCATGCCTCATCGGGAACAACAGGGAAAAGGAAAGTGCTGTGTTACACACAGAAAGACATTGATGATTGGACTAACTTTTTTGCCCGCTGTTATGAAATGGCTGAGCTCACACCGGAGGACAGGGTGCAGATTGCGGTGGGTTACGGAGTCTGGACCGCGGGCATCGGTTTTCAGACGGGGTGCGAGCGATTCGGCGCCATGGCTATACCGGCAGGGCCGGGCAATTTGGACATGCAATGCCAGTTCTTGATGGACATGGGAACCACGGTGATGTGCTGCACCGCCTCCATGGGACTGCTCATGGCTGAGGAGGTGCATCGGCGCGGGATCCGGAACAGGATCCATCTGAAGAAAATGATTTTTGGTTCCGAACGTTCAAGTGATGCGATGCGACAGCGCATCCGAGACCTTCTGGGGGTGGAACACCTGTTTGATATTCCCGGTATGACGGAACTTTACGGTCCGGGCACAGGGCTGGACTGTGTCCATCATACGGGGATTCATTACTGGGCGGATTACTACATCTTGGAGATCCTTGATCCTGAAACACTCAAGCCGGTACCCGAGGGAGAAACCGGGGAAATGGTGGTAACCACGCTGAGAAAAGAAGCCGTTCCCCTGATTCGTTATCGGACCCGGGACTTGACGAGAATGGTTCCGGGCGAGTGTCCTTGCGGATCCATCCTTCCAAGGCACGATCGCCTTCTCGGGCGCTCTGATGACATGATCATTTTTAGGGCGGTCAATATTTATCCCGGCCAGATCGACCATGCCCTGTCCGGTATCGACGGTATCGGCAGCGAATTCCAGATTCACCTCGACAGAAGGGAAGACGGCAGGGACACCATGCTTCTCAAGATCGAGCGGGACCAGGGCGTAGACGGGAAGAGGGATCCGGAGCTGATCAAGGGAATTACCGCAGAGATCAAAAAGCAGATTCTGGTGAGTGCGGACGTGCAAATCGTTGATTACGGTGACCTACCGAGGAGTGAGAGGAAGAGCAAACGGGTTTTTGACAACCGGGACATGGAATAGGGGGTTCATAGATGATCGATTATGACTACAAGATACCGACGACTTTGCAAGAGGTGATGGATCTCCTCAGGGAATACGGGAACAGGGCGACCCTGATCGCGGGAGGCACGGACGTCATGGTCAAAATCAGAAATACAAGAAAGGCCCCTCACGTCCTGATTTCCCTGAGAAGGCTGGAGGCTCTTCGATATATTCGAAAAAACAGCGGCTACCACATCGGCGCCTTGACGACCCACAGGATGCTGGAGCAGTCCGATGTGGTGAAGTCGGAACTCTCCGCCCTCCATGATGCGGCCT
>JARRRH010000511.1:0-2814 GCA_037380925.1 Deltaproteobacteria bacterium
CCCAAAATTTCCGTGATCTGCCGGTCCTCAACCTTGGGCCCCGTGAACGAAACCACCTGATCGAGCAGGCTCTCCGCATCACGCATGCTCCCATCAGCGGCTCGGGCGAGGAGGGTCAATCCGGACTTGCTGATTCCAATTTCTTCCTGGGCCGCTATTTTCTCAAGCTGCTGGATGATTTGGCCGAAGGAGATCCTCTTGAAATCGAATTTCTGGCACCTGGAAAGAATCGTTACAGGCACTTTGTGAGGTTCCGTGGTAGCAAAGATAAATTTTACGTGGGGAGGCGGCTCCTCGAGGGTTTTAAGCAGAGCGTTGAAGGCGGGCAGGGTCAGCATGTGAACCTCATCAATAATATAAACCCGGAATCGGCTGGAGGAAGGCATGTACTTGATATTTTCCCTGAGCTCCCTGATTTCGTCTATTCCCCGGTTTGATGCGCCGTCGATCTCCTGGACATCCACGGATGAACCGCTGGTGATCTCCAGGCAGGAGCGGCACTTATTGCAGGGAACACCGGGCTCGCCGCCCACGCAGTTGATGGCTTTGGCCAAGATCCGGGCAACAGAGGTTTTTCCCACGCCTCTGGCACCGCTGAACAAATAGCCGTGGGCCAACCTGCCGGCCTTGATCGCATTGATCAAGGTCCGTGTGACATGCTCTTGACCCACCACATCCTGGAAAACTTGGGGTCTCCATTTTCTTGCGAGTACTTCGTAAGCCATACCTGTCGGACCTATGGGCATCGAAGGGCCACAGTGTGTCCCGGGACCCATGATTCCCCGCTGGGTGTTCATTTTTCCGAGAAGAATATCGGAAACCTTTTGGGGGGATATATAAACATGGCGGAGAGAGAGGGATTCGAACCCTCGGTACCGCTTTTAGGCGATACACGCGATTTCCAGTCGCGCTCCTTCAGCCAACTCGGACATCTCTCCAAAAAATTTTATTGGCGGAGAGGGTGGGATTCGAACCCACGTGCCCCGCTATTAACGGGACAAGTCGATTTCGAGTCGACCCCGTTACGACCACTTCGGTACCTCTCCGGATTTCCCTTTTTCTCCACGCCGGGCTCGGAAAAAATCCTGCATGAGCTTGACACAATCCGCTTCCATGACCCCGGACACCACTTCTATGGTGTGATTAAGGCGGCTGTCGTGGACAAAGTCATAGACAGAACCGGCTGCGCCCCATTTCGGATCACGACCTCCAAACACCAGACGGGTAATTCGTGCATGGACGGCGGCAACCATGCACATGGGGCACGGCTCGAGTGTGACCACCAGCGTGGCACCATCAAAGCGGTAGTTTCCGTAAACCGGTCCGGCACGCCTCAACGTCAGTATTTCCGCATGGGCGGTCGGATCATGCAAAAAAACGGGCTGATTATGGGCCTTCGAGACAATAGCGCCGTTGGAATCGGCAAGGATTGCCCCCACCGGGACCTCTCCCTCGAGGAGAGCTTTTCGGGCCTCCCCGAGAGCTTCCTCCATAAGAACACCAAAAGGTATATCCATAATAAAAGCGTGAAACTACCTCATGTTTATCACGTCTCCCAAAGTGCGTCAACCGGATAGTAGGCCTGCAGATTTTGAGCTTTGGCTTTTTAGCCGATCGTGATAAGCTAATCAATTAGAAACGTTCAAGAGTGTCTGCATGGGCTCATGAACTGATCCCCGATACGAAGCTCGAGAAAGGAAAGGGCTGGGGCCTTTTCTGAAGTGACTGGTGGGAGGCCGCTGTCCTTTTCGTGACTTATCTGTGGGGGAAGCCGCAGCCCGGTCCTCACCAAGGATCTCGACGAGATTTAGGATCCCTCTCCTGCCGCTACTGGCGAGGACCGGGAATGCGGAGGGGGCACAAAACTCCCCCATGGATAAGTCGCTGAAAAGGCCAGGCCGGGAGCCTCGGAACAGAAGAAAAGGTGTCAGCCCTTTCCCGATATGGTTTCCCATGCAAACACTTTTGAACGATACCAATGAATTATGTCGAAAAATATATCTTGTGACCCGTGGAGGAGACGATGACCTGGAACGCGGTTGTTGAGCGGAGCAAGATCGTGGAGATCATGGAAGATTTGGTGGGAGACCATGCAGAAATCAAGGTGTTGATCCCGGGGGACAAAGAAAGCTTTACTTCCTGTGTCTTGAAGTTTGACCGGCAGAAGGCGCTTGCTCGGAGCAGAAGAGGCCCTGAATTGGTCATTGAAAAGGTGCTTCCTGACCGGGGAAACACGCTCGTTCAAGCCTCCCGGGAGTTGGTGCTGGAGTTCCGTATGCATGAGAACGTCTACCGCTGCACCGTTCAATACTTGGGCATCAGCAGTGAATATCCTTACTTCGGCTATATGCTCGGGCTTCCAGACCTTATTGAGATCAAAGAGAAACGGCGTGAGGAACGTTTCACTTATGAGACGCCCGATTTCGTCACCGTCGAGTTCGCCTTGGGAGGGAAACAGGGGCAAGAAAAGGTGTATGAGCTCCACGTACTAAACTGCTCGCTGCACGGGCTGGGTGTTTTGATCAGGGAAAAGGACTTCGACTTGCATAAGCGTCTGCGCCCCGGTGACAGATTGGAGGGGATGACCCTCTATGCGGAGTCGAGTATGATCAAGGTGGATGGGATCGTTAGGCATGTGACCAAAATAAGAGAGGGACGCCACGCGGGCTGTTATCTCCTCGGGATTGAGTCTGAAGAGATTATAGAGAATTCCCGTGCTCTTCAACCTTAATTAACCCGGAGAGCGATGGAACAGGAACAATCCCTTGTCAGCGAGGAGCAGCTCAGGCGAGAAAAGGAAAAGGCCCGTCGCCT
>JARRRH010000512.1:0-4935 GCA_037380925.1 Deltaproteobacteria bacterium
GGCAAGTCGTTGCAACGAAAGCAAATCGCACGAGGCGCACGGCACAGGGCTTAAGGCAGAAGGATCGAGATTCATTAGGGCTTACCGTGAGCCTTATGCCTTGAGCCATAAGCCGCAGATACTGTACGCCTCATTCCTCGGGATTTCAGACCGGGTGACACCGAGAGTACCTTCAGTGTGTTAACAAAGCGTCGCCCCTCCGGCGAAGGATCTCTTGTCTCAGGATGCTGTGGATTCGCCTGCGCTCCAGCATGCCGACGAGCTTTTTGTGCTCCTCGCTGTCGACCACTGCAAGGACTTCCAGGTTTTCCTGTTTCATCCTCTCCATAGCATCGTAGAGTGTTACATTCGGGAGCGTCACGGGTACCCTATCCACCATCAGATCGTAAGCCAAAACGAGACTTCCCAACTCGTCCATGGCAAAAATCCTCTTGATGTCCAGAAAAGAGATCATTCCCATGAGCCGGGACTCACGGTCCAGCACAGGGAAGTATAGGGAGTCGCTGGGGGCTGCGACTTGTAAGACCTCCGACAGAGGGGCATGGGGCTTCAAAAAAGGAGGGTTGGGATCCATCACATCGCCTACAGTGAAAGAGGACAAGAGATCTTCTTCCCTCACATCCCGTCCGACCTCACCGGCCCGCTTCACAGCGAACTTCACAGAAGGGGGACCTATGATCTGAACCAGGAAAGTGGTGGCCGTGATGATGAGGATGACAGCCTGGGCGGTTTGGTGCTCAAGATCATGGCTTGCAATGATGGCCAGACCTATGGCAACCCCTGCCTGGGAAAAGAGACACCAGCCGAGATACTTTTGTACCTGTTCAGGCATGCCGGCCATTCTTGAGCCCAGGTAAGCACCAAGAAACTTGCCTGCCGTCCTTCCGACAACATAGGCCAGAGCGAGAATAATCATCCACCCGGCCATACTTTTTGGCTGAAGCCGGGCGCCGACAAGAACAAAGAAGAGGACGTATATGGGAGGGGCAAACCGAGAAACCTGCTCAAAAGCATCCTGGCTTCTTGTGGGTTCAACATTAACCAAGGCGACTCCGGCGCTCATGGACGTCAGGATAAGGTCTAGATGTAGGTAACCGCATAAGCCGATGATGGAGAAAAGCCCGCCGACACATATGGGCAGGACCAGGTCACGGTTTTGCAGCCTGCGAAAGGCGATGCCGAAGGTTGCTCCCACAATTGCTCCCAGAATCAGTGAACCGAATATACTATACAAAGGCTCGGCAAGCGCTCCAACGAAAGATGTCCCTTGGCCTTCCCTAAACAGATCCGCGATGGACGATGCAAATCCGTAAAGGAGCAAGGCGAGACCATCATCCAAGGCCACGATGGCAAGAACGGTGGTGGTGAGGATGCCGCGAGTTCTATACTCCCATAACACATCGACCGTCGCTGCCGGGGCTGTGGCGGAAGCGATGGCGCCCAAGAGGACGGCAAGGGGCCAGTTCCCCCGGCCCAGGACCTCAAGGAGGGAAAGGTCGGCGATTCTGCTCCAGGGGCAAGAAACCAGCCCTGTTAATAAAGTGACCAGGAGTGCTGCGGTAATTCCTTCGCATACCAATACCAGGAGGAATTTGGAGCCGTGCTTCTGAAATATATCTTTTCTCAGCTCTCCGCCTATGTTGAACCCTATAATGGACAGCGCTATAAGGCTTACCGGCTCAAGATGACGAATGTCCAGAGGAGAAACGACGTGGATCAATGTGCCGCCGATCATGATCCCTACGATTCCGATAACTATATAGCCTACCACCTGTGGTATGCCCAGGCGGGCGAATACACGCCCGCCCACGGATCCCAGAATAATGGCAATCCCAATGAGGAGTATAAGCTTCTCCATGACCCCTCTTGAGTATGGCCTGCTCACCTATTGGTGCGGGAAGGTCGCAACGCTTCCCGTGGGCCGCAGGCCGCTCATGTTTCTATTCCCCGCGCCGCCGTCGTGATCAAATGTGCTGTGATCAGGCCGATAACCATTAATAGAAAAGGAGCCTTTCCGTGTAAATAAGGTGAATCACGTATCTCGGTTCCAAGAGAACGGTATTGCTCGGGATTCTTCGTGAGAGAGGTTTCCGGAGGAAGCCAAAATGAAGCCACCGGGACTTGGAAGAGGGGCGGTTCACGATTTGATGGGGGAAGGAATCAGAAACCCGCGGCCCATGGGCGTGACAAATGCAGGTTTTCTTGTCTCATAATACAGGATTTACCCTATTGAGACCGCGAGCCGGGTCTTTAGAATAAAAACTTGCTAATGTTCCCTCAGAAAGCGGAGAATGTCAAAAAGATGTTGTGTGGTCCACCAGTGCTCTTCCTGGAGAGGAACCATTGACGGAAAACCCGGAAAAGGAATCCGAGAGTCTTATTATAGGCCAAGTTCAACTTATTCTAGCCGAGAAAAGGACGTCACTTGCTGCGATGCGGACGGGAATCGCCGTCTTCGCGCTGCCCCTTTCTGTCCTGAGTGTCCTGGTGGCTACCTCGCAGTACTATAATTTCATGCATGTCATCCACTTGATCATACCGCTTTTTATCCTAAGTGCAGCCATGATCTTTCTGGGTTCCTATCTCATTATCCGCTCCATTTTAAGGATTCGTCACCAGGACAGGATGATTTTGGAAATCAAAGGAAGAAGCGGCAGGATAGCTGGGTTTATCAGTTGAGGCATATCCGTAATAGGAAAGTGCACCCTGGGAAAGAATCCTGGGTTATGGAGCGAACCCAGAGGAAAGCACGCCTGGGCTCGAATTCATGGGCCGGGACGGGCAAGGAGATGTTCTATGGCCCGAGAATTCCGTGCGGCAATCATCGATATCATGCTTCCCAAGCTGGACGGCCTGTCGCTCATCGAGATATTGCGGCAGCAAAGCCTCAATACGCCGGTCCTTATATTAAGCGCTAAGAGATCCGTGGATGACAGAGTCAAGGGGCTACAAACAGGAGGCGATGACTATTTAACCAAGCCCTTCTCTTTTTCTGAGCTCCTAGCTCGGATCCAGGCACTTATCCGTAGAGCGACTGGCGTTACAGATCCTGTGAGTCTCTCAACCGGGGATCTCTCCGTGAATCTTCTAACCCGGGAGGTTACAAGAGGGAGTGAGAAGATTGACCTCCAGCCCCGCGAGTTCGCCCTTCTGGAATACCTTATGCGTAATGAAGGAAGGGTGGTTTCTAAGGCGATGATTCTCGAGCACGTCTGGAACTACAGTTTTGATCCCCAGACAAATGTGGTGGATGTCTTGGTTTCCCGGTTGCGTAGTAAGGTGGACAGAAATTTTGAACCAAAAATGATCCATACAGTCCGTGGCGTGGGTTATGTTCTTAGGGACTCTTAAACGGGTTACGAAAACCGCCGGTTTCCGGCTGACCTTATGGTATTTTGCCATACTTATTTCAAGCTCTCTTTTCCTTTTTGGTCTCACCTACTTTCTCCTGTCATCATCTCTAAAAAAACAAGATGAAAATGTCATACAGTCGAAACTGGCGGAACTCTCAAGGCTTTACAGGGCGGAGGGCATGGATGCCCTGAAAAAAGAAGTCGCTGTTCAGAAAAAGTTCGAAAAAAAGCCCTCCTTTTTTGTTCGACTCGCAGGACCTGAGAACAGGACCCAACTTTTGATCCTTCCTTATCAGTGGATGCAATTCGACATAAAAGCGCTGGAAAAAGTTAGGCCCCATGAAAAGTTGACATGGACCTATCTCCCTTTGCAAGACCACGAATATCAGTTGGAGGTTCTTTCTGTGCCCTTGAGGAGCGGCTATCTCTTGCAGGTGGGCAAAAGCAATGAGGATAGGGTGCGGATGCTCAACCATTTTCGTGAGATTTTTGCTCTTGTGATGATCCCGTTGATTCTCTTAGGATTCATCGGCGGGACGCTCGTGGCGCGCAGGGCTCTTCGTCCGATCCGTCACTTGATCGAGACGGTCAGAGCTGTTGACGCCGGCAAAATGGATGTCAGAGTGCTGCGTCCCCAAACAGGCGATGAACTTGATGAACTGGTCATGCTTTTTAACGGCATGCTGACAAAAATTGAATCCCTAATAACCGGCATGAAGGAGCCCCTCGATAATGTGGCCCATGACTTGCGTACTCCCATGACAAGGTTGCGAGGGATCGCAGAAATGGCCCTGCACTCCGATCGAGGAGAAGACAGTCTTCGTGAAGCCTTGGCTGATTCCCTGGAGGAATCGGAACGTATCCTTACCATGCTCAACGCCTTGATGGACATTTCAGAGGCGGAAACCGGCGTTATGAATCTGGATTGCAGGTCTATCAATGCAGCATCCCTGATTAAAGACGTGGTGGAACTCTACCGGTATGTGGCCGAGGATAAAGAAATTGTGCTACAGACACAGGTTCCCGGCTCTCTTTTCTTGGTGGGGGATCCCATGCGCCTGGGTCAGGTCCTCGGAAATCTCTTGGATAATGCCATAAAGTACACGCCCGGAGGCGGCAGGATCGATGTTAACGCTCATCAGAGCCGGAGTAAGGTGGTTATCCTCGTGAAAGACCAAAGCCGCTCACAGAGAGGACTCGGCTTGGGATTAAGCTTGGTCAAGGCCATCGTCCAGGCTCACAATGGTGAGGTTGAGGCCTTAAGTGAACCGGGAAAGGGATCGACTTTCCGCATAACCCTTCCCTGCTGATTCGCCATCGCGACAAACCTTTCAAAACTTTAATCTTGCTGAAAGAATGGGGAAACCTTCGAGGTGTATCCTGTCGAAAAGAAAAAGGGGATCGTGATGGTCAAGCACCGTGTCAGTGATCGCTGGTTTTGGATCATTATGCTTTTACCGGCGCTTGTATTGCTCCTGTCTTCGCCGGCGGTTGCAGTCGAAGGCCAAGTGCTTTTGGATCTGAGCACTGCTAGAATCATCCTAGACGCTCAAGGTCATATTCTCACAAACAACCATGCGGT
>JARRRH010000513.1:0-2811 GCA_037380925.1 Deltaproteobacteria bacterium
ATGTTGGCTTTGGGCAACGATATGTAGTCCTTGAACCGGCCGGGAACGGGTTTCCAAGTGGCGTGAATGATCCCCAGCACCTCGTAACATTCTTTGAGAGAGTTGACGATGACCCGGAAGGCGAGAATGTCGTACACCTGCGTCGCACTCAGATTTTGGTCTTTCATCTTGTTGTAAATGCTGTACAGGTGCTTGTGCCGGCCGCTGATGGTGGCCTGAATATTGGCTTCCTTCAGTTTCTCGGTCAGAAGCTCCTTGACCTCCTCAATGAACTTTTCCCGAGCTCCTCGCCTTTCAGCCAGCTGGCTTTTGATTTCGTTGTAGATCTGGGGCTCCAGATAGTAGAGGCAGAGGTCCTCCAGCGTGGATTTCATCCAGTAAATCCCCAGCCTTCCTGCCAGAGGGGCATAGATGTCCAGAGTCTCCCGGGCGATGAGTTCCTGTTTTTCGGGGGCCTGGTAACCCAGGGTTTGCATGTTGTGGAGCCTGTCGGCGAGCTTGACCAGGATGACCCGAATATCCGTGGCCATAGCCAAAATCATTTTCCGCATGTTCTCAGCCTGTTGTTCCTCGCTGGTGCTGAACTGCATCTTGCTGATTTTGGTGACGCCGTCCACAATGTTTGCTGTTTCTTTGCCGAAAAGCCGATCTATTTCAGAAAGCTCCGCCACCGTGTCTTCGATCGTATCATGGAGCAGACCGGCAACGACGCTGATCACATCCATTTTCATTCGGGTCAGGATATGGGCGACCTCGAGGGGATGGGAGAGGTAGGGTTCTCCGGAAAGGCGGACCTGGCCTTGGTGCACCTTGGCGGAATACACGTAGGCCTTTTCCACCAGGCCGATATCGGCGTTTGGATGGTAGCTCACGAGCTGGGACGTAATGTCATTTAATCGAATCATGGAGCTCTTTGACTGTGCGTGCGGCGACTTCCGGCACATCTTGGAGAGGAATAAAAGTGCTTTTAGAGGCGGTGCGCAGCTTCAATTCCGCTTTACCCTCTTTCAGGCCCCGGGCTCCGAGGGTAATCCGCACAGGAGTGCCCAGAAGATCCGCATCTTTGAATTTGATGCCTCCTCTAACATCGCGGTCGTCCAGTAAAACATCGACGCCCCGTTCCGACAATGCCCCATAGACGGCTTCTGAAGCCTCAACCACCTTTTTTTCGTGCATTTGCAAAGGCAAAATCACCACCTCGAAAGGGGCCATGGATATGGGAAAGATGATCCCGTTTTCATCGTGATTTTGTTCTATGGCTGCAGCAACCGTCCGGCCCACGCCGATGCCGTAACAGCCCATGAAGATGGGCTGCTCTTGGCCCTGCTCATCGAGATACACGGCCCCCATGGCTTTGCTGTACTTGGTGCCGAGCTTGAAAACATGGCCCACTTCAATGCCTCTGCTGAATCGCAGCGCAGCCCCGCACCTGGGGCAGGAATCCCCAGGGGTGATGAGGCGCAAGTCCACGAAGTCATCTGCACGGAAATCCCTCTCCAGGTTCACGTTGCGCAGATGCAAGTCCACCTTGTTGCCGCCGGTAACAGAATTGGTCATTCCCTGAACAGCTTGATCTGCAATGATTTTCACTCTCAACCCGACCGGTCCGGCAAAGCCCATGGGAGCGCCGGTCACTTCTTCTCCGAGACCGGGATCAGCGAGCTCCAACTGCTCGGCGCCGAGATAATTTTTCAGTTTCACTTCGTTCACCTCATGATCCCCCCGGATCAATGCGGCCACAACATTGCCGTCGGAACTGAATATGAGGGTCTTGATGATTTGACGGGCGGGCACAGACAGAAAAGCCGTGAGCTCATCGATCGTCCTCACGTCCGGGGTCTCGACTTCCTCTATCCCTTTCATGCCCTCGGCATGGAGAGCGCTTTGATCTCCATCCCACTTGACTTCGGCCTTTTCGAGGTTGGCGGCATACGAACACTTGGAACAGTTTACGATTTCATCCTCCCCCGTATCGGCCAGGACCATGAATTCGTGTGAAAAACTGCCTCCTATGCTCCCCGTGTCCGCTTCCACAGGCCGGAATTTCAATCCAAATCTTCGAAAGATTCGGCTGTACGTATCATACATGATCTCGTAGCTTCGGTCGGCCCCGGATTCATCCACATCAAAAGAATAGGCGTCCTTCATGATGAATTCGCGGCACCGCATCACGCCGAACCTGGGCCTGATTTCATCCCTGAACTTGGTCTGGATTTGGTACAGGTTGATCGGCATCTGCCGGTAGGACTGAATTTCCCGCCGCATGAGGTCCGTGATGACTTCCTCGTGGGTAGGCCCCAGACAGGCATCACGGTTGTGGCGATCTTTGAACCGCAAGAGCTCGCGGCCGTAAGCCTCCCACCGCTTGCTCTCTTGCCACAGTTCTGCGGGCTGCACGGCGGGCATGAGCAATTCAACAGCACCGGATCTGTTCATCTCCTCGCGAATAATGTTCTCAACCTTTCTCAAGGCCTTGAGTCCGGCGGGAAGATAGGTGTAGATGCCCGATGTGAGTTTCCGGATCATGCCCGCTCTAAGCATCAACTGATGGCTGATCACTTCCGCTTCAGACGGGGTCTCTTTGTAAGTTGGAATGAAATACCTGGAATAACGCATGGAGGTTAAAAGTCTCCTTAAATTCTTGATTGTGCAAGGCTCCCGCTATGTCGACGGCTTGGGGGACTTTGGACGATTACTCTCCTTCGCCAGAATGCCCCGTGGCTTGCCACGGGGATGAATGGCGAGGAGAGCCCTCCGAAGCTTTAGCGAAGGAGGGCTGATGGCTATGGAGAGTTCCGCCATCCTTTTCAG
>JARRRH010000514.1:0-3465 GCA_037380925.1 Deltaproteobacteria bacterium
GACGTGCTCGAGGTGATCCGGAGCGAGAAACTCGATCTCAAGGTGATGCTCGGAATCTGGCTCGGGCGCGAGCCGGGCGAGGAGGTGAGCAACGCGTGGCAGATCACCAACGGTATCCGTCTCGCCAACATCCCTCTTCCTCGACCCCACCGCCCTTCTGATTCCTATCTCCATTTTTCGTTCGCTCACGATGAGGGTCATGATGGACAAAATGCCCAGGCCGCCGATGAGAAAGGAAATGAGCGCGGACACTCTGCCGAGGGTGGTGATGGTGTCCATGGCCTGGTTCTGTAGTTCGTTCACGTCCTTCAGATCGATGACCGTAAAATCGTCACGGTCGCCGGGCTGGATATGATGGCGTCTTCTGAGGATGTTTTCGATCTCGAATTTTGCCTGATCGAGCGCCTGGCGGTTTTCACATTGGACAAAAATCGTGTTCATGTAGGTCTGGTTGACCACTCTCCTGAGGTAGGTGTTGAGAGGCAGATAGACCTGTGAATCCTGATCGATTTCCGAGAGATCGGAGCCCTGTTTTTCGATAACTCCGATCACCTGGCAGGCAAAGCGCTGTACAAGAATGTACTTGCCCAGAGGGCTTTTTTCACCGAACAGTTTTTTTGCCACCGTATCTCCCAGAACCGCGGTGGCGCTCTGGGTCTTGTTGTCCCTCTCGGTAAAGAAGGTTCCTTCCTGCAGGGTCAGGTCTCTGACTTGCGTGAAATTCGGGGTTGAACCGGTTATGAGGACCCCGTCGAGCACGGTTCCTCCGTACCGCACCGGAAGTGTGCTGCTGTTGGACGGAGACACGGCTTTGACCTGGGAGACCCCCTGCTGGATGGCCCGGACGTCTCCGTAGGAAAGATTGGCCTGCTGGCCCACAAAGCGTGTGCCTCTGCCGAATCTGAACACCACGCCGCTGCGCACGATAAGCATGTCCTTGCCCAGCTTGTCGATTTCCATCTGGGTTTTTTTGGCGAGAGACCCGGAAAGATTGGACACGACGATCAGGGAGAAGGTGCCCAGAAAGACCCCCAGAATGGCGAGGGCGGAGCGGACCTTGAAACTCAGCAGGGACCGCACGGCGATTTTCAGGTTCATCAGGATGCGTTTCATCGTCGCATGGCCTCGATCGGTTCCACTTTCGCGGCGCTGGTGGCCGGCTGCAAACCGAAAATCAACCCCACCATCCAGGCCAGCCCCATGCCCGCGGCAAAGGCTTTCCCCGAGAATCTCATGGGAAAGTCGGCGATATACTTAAGCAAATCCGATCCCAGATAGCCAAGGATGAACCCCAGCACTCCCCCGATGGTGGTGATGAGCACGGCCTCCCCCAGGAATTGAAACAGGATGTCCCGCTTGCGCGCGCCGATGGCGCGGCGGATTCCGATTTCCTTGGTTCGCTCTTTCACCGAAAGGAGGAAGAGGTTGGCCAGCACGAATCCGGCTACGATAAGGCAGATGATGCCCGCGACCCCTATGAAGACCAGCAGGGAGCCGGTGAGCGCGACCAGAAACTTTATAATAGCCGATGGCGAGATGATTCTGAACTGGTCGGGCTGATCGTCGCCGGTGCCCATCAACCGGCGGAGGAGCAGGCCCAGTTCATTCTCCCGGTCCTTCAGGTTGCCCTGGTCGAGAAATCGTATGCGAAAGGCGCTGATGTAGGTGTTTTCGTTGAGCATCTTTTTCATAACCGTGGTGATGGGGATCACCATCCGGTTGTCCAGACTATGTCCGCCGCCGCTGCTGCCCCGCTGCTGGAGCACTCCCACCACCTGAATGGGAATTCCCTTCACCAGGATGTATTTTCCGATGGGATCGATGCGGCCGAACAGTTCATCCGCCAGTTCCTGCCCGATAATGCCCACGTTCCGGTACGATTTGACGTCCTGTGCGGTGAGGTCCGATCCCTGGACCACGGGCCAGCTCCAGGCCTGGCTGTACGCCGGAGTGGAGCCGATAACCCTGGTCTGGTATTTCTTGTTTTTGTAGGATGCCGTCACGTCCCGCACCGATGTCATGGGCACCAGGACGTAGGCCGTGGGAAAAGCCTGCCTCAGTGCCTCGATGTAGGACATTTTAATGGTCTTGACCCGCTGGCCCAGAGCGCGGGATTCGAAACTGCCGCCGAGCACCAGAAGAGAGTCGGGGCCGAAGCGATCTACTATTTGATAGGCCCGCTGGTAGGCGCCTTCGGTGGCGGCGACGATGACCGTAATGGAAGAAATGCCGAGCGCCACGCTGATAAGGCAGAAAAACGTGCGCAGTTTGTAGGCCATGACCGCTTTCATGGCTTGTCGTATGGCGTGGATCAATCTTTTCATGGCAGTATCAACGCGCCCATCCCGTCCGGCGGCTATGTTCCTGAATGACTCCGTCTTTAATGCGAATGATGCGCTGGGCGTAGTCAGCGATATTCATGTCGTGAGTCACCACGGCCACCGTTTTGCCCTGTTCGTGCATTTTCGTCAGCATGTTCATAATTTCGCCGGCTGTCGAGGAATCCAACTGCCCGGTGGGCTCGTCGGCCAGGATCAGTTCAGGATCGTTTATGAGCGCCCGGGCGATGGCAACCCGCTGCTGCTCTCCACCCGAAAGCCGGGTGGGCTTGAACCTGGCCCGCTCTCCCAGCCCCACCAGCCCAAGCAGCTCCACGGCCCTCTCTGCGGCGTGGTCCGCGTGTCCGGAGGCGTACAGGGTGGGAAGGAGAACATTTTCAAAGACCGTTGCGTAGGGAATGAGGTAAAAATTCTGAAACACGAACCCTATGTGTTCGTTGCGGATCAGGGAGAGTTCATCATCCGTGAGGTTTCTGAAATACGAAACCGATGTGCTCGTTGCGGATCAGGGAGAGTTCATCATCCGTGAGATGGGAGACGTCACGGCCGGCGAATACGTAGCGGCCGGAGGACACCACGTCCAGGCAGCCTATGAGGTTCATGAGCGTGGTCTTGCCCGAACCGGAAGCCCCGATAATAGCCACAAATTCGCCCTGTTCCACCTCCAGGGAGATCCCGCGAAGCACCTCGATGACTTTGCCCCCCATATAGAATTGCTTTATGACGTTTTCCATGGTGCACAGCGGCATGGTTCGATCCTTTGCTAATGTCGTCCCCTGCCCGAGGGTCGTCCTCCGCCGGCGGATTTGGACTTCACGGGCAAGATGATCTTGGTGGCCAGAACATCGCCTTCCGCAACGCCCGAAAGGATTTCGGTCTCCTCCTCTCCCCGCGCCCCGATGGTCACCGGCGTTTTTTGCGCCTGGTCGTTTCGCGGCCCGGTCACACGGTAGACAACCTGTTTTCCCTCCTCGAATTTAACGGCCGCGTTGGGCGCCACCAGCACATTCTTTCTTTCGTCATAAATGATTTTCACGTAGGCGGTCATTTCCGGGCGGAGGAAGGCAGCGTCAGCCGTGTTCACTTTGACGATGGCCAGGTAGTAAACGATATTGTCTTTCACCAC
>JARRRH010000515.1:0-2804 GCA_037380925.1 Deltaproteobacteria bacterium
ACAACATGTGCTTGTCAAGCCATGGAATCCCGGTGCGATTGGATGAAAGCAAAATGCGACATTCGGGATAGTCTTTTTTCTAAGCTCTACCCATTCTCCAAAAAATGGTTTACACTTAACCGGCTTTGGGGGACCCGGCTAGGGATTTCCCCTCAAGCTGCTGATAAATGATTAGAGGCGGGAGTCTATGTTTACCATTCGGGAAATCTATGACCTGGCTGTCCAGATCGAAAGAAATGGAGAGGCCTTTTATCGAAATGCAGCAACCAAAGTATCGAACCCTGTTCTCAAAGGGCTCCTTGAACATTTAGCAGATGAAGAGGCGAACCATATAGAGACCTTTAGCCGGAAAAAGGAGGAATTGGGGCCGGCTCAAAACCTGAACGGTCTCGATGAAGCAGAAACCGTTATTCTCCGGGGTCTCCTGGGAGATCAAACCTTTTCGCTAAAGGAGGTGGATCTTTCTGCTATCAAAACACAAGAGGATCTCATCGCCGCTGCCGTTGATTTTGAAAAAGACACCATTCTTTTTTATGACATGATCAGCGCGTTCATCGAGGATACTCGGACCTCGGCGCGAATCAGAGAAATCGTGGAAGAAGAGAATCGCCACATCGCACTTTTGGAGGCGTATGATGCTTAATCGGGCGCTTGTAAGATCTTCAAGCGCTGGGGTATTGGAGTAATGGAGTACTGCACATGAGGCAAGCGAAGGACGGAATATTGGAATAATGGAGCAAAAGCCGGGGGTAGAATCATCATGCTGAGTGAAGAAAAACTCGACAAATATTCCGATGTGTTGCTGTGGGCCCTGAAAACTGCACGAAAAGGAAGATTCAGGAGAGGAGACATCGTACTGGTCCGGTACAATTTGGCAGCTTTGGTAATGGCTGAAATGCTTCAAGCCAAGCTTCTGGACAGGGGCATAAACCCCATTCTCCGGTTGGGAATGACCCCGGTCATGGAACGGCAGTTTTACTTGAAGGCAAATAGCCGTCAACTGGTTTTTCACCCTCCTGGAGAAAAAACCCTTTACGGGAGCTTGAACGGGAGCATTTACCTCCATGCTCCGGAGTCGCTCACACACCTTGCGGTCGTGGAGCCCGGCAAGATCTCAAAAGCCATGATTGCAAACAAGGCTTTCCGGGATATCCTGGACAAAAGAGAAGCACAAGGTATCTTTGGTTGGAGTCTCTGCCTGTTCCCCACCCAAGCGCTGGCCAGGGGCGCAAAGCTGAGCAGACGCCAGTATGCCAATCAGGTCATACGGGCCTGTTACCTTGACCGAAAAAACCCTGTTGAGGAGTGGAAGAGGATCTATAAGGACGCTGTTGCCATTAAGAAATGGATCAACAGCATGGACGTTAGAACATTGTATGTTGAGTCGGACAACACGGACCTGAGGATACAGCCCGGGCCCAGCCGCAGATGGATTGGCATCTCCGGGCACAACATACCCAGTTTTGAGATTTTCCTCTCTCCTGATTGGCGGGGCACCGAAGGCATGTACTATGCCGATCAGCCCTCCTTTAGGAGCGGAAACTATGTGGAAGGGGTTAAGATCACCTTCAAAAAGGGCACTGCAGTCAGCGTTTCCGCCAAGCACGGGGAACCTTTCCTAAAAAAGACTCTGGCCACGGACAAGGGGGCTTCTCGGGTCGGGGAGTTCTCATTGACCGATAAAAGGTTCTCAAGGATTAACCGCTTTATGGCCAACACGCTCTATGACGAGAATTACGGCGGGTCCCACGGGAATTGCCATTTGGCCTTAGGCTCTTCCTATGGAGACACCTATGACGGTAATCCTGCAAAACTGACCAAAGCATTGAAAATTCGCCTCGGCTTCAATGATTCAGCAATCCACTGGGACCTTGTGAACACGGAAGATAAAACCGTGACAGCCCATCTCAATACAGGGAAAAAGGTGCTGCTCTATGAAAGGGGTATGTTCAAGTATTGAAGAAGTGCCTGAAGTTCACTTCCCATGACCCATGCTGAGATTCATATCGGGGGCACTGCCAGAAGCCCGGAGGATGCGGAGCGCCTGTATCAACTCGGGCTTCAGTTCGCTGAGATTCCCGTTGCGAATCCCGGAAAGTTTTCCTCTCTCGTCGATCCTTATAGGGCCGTTAAGGAAAAGCTTGGGCTTTACTACCTTTGCCACGGACCCAGGGAAGGGGATCCCAATGACATCCAGGCTCTTCAAGGCGTATATTTTCCCAAAATTGCAGCCATGCTCCCCACAATGAAACGCCTGGACATGTCTCTTCTCACCATACACCTGTGGCTGGATCGCCGTTTTGTGAAGGAAAACGTCATCCCTTTTAAGATCGGGCTCCTGAAGAAAATTGTTGAAAGCGGGGAGAATGAGGAGATCATGATTTGTCTCGAAAACCTCAGCGAAAGGGCAGAGGACATGGAAAGGCCCTTTGAGGAGATTCCCCAACTGTCCATGACCCTTGATTTAGGACATGCCCAGTTGCTGACCGCGGAGAATCGGAGTTACGAGTTCATACGAAGCTTTCCGGATAGAATAAAGCACGTTCACATGCACGACAACCGTGGGGGCCGTTCCCACAGGGATGACATCCATTTGCCTCCCGGACAGGGTATTGTGGATTTCAAGGAAATCGTGGAAGGGCTTAAGAAAGTGGGATATGCCCGCACGATCACCCTGGAACTTACCCCCGACGAGATCCGAGCATGTCTCCCTTATGTCCGGGACCTGGTGGAATAGGGGCTTGTCACTCGATGTAAAGAATTTAATGTTCCGACAAGTAAGATCATTCCGGCGGCGAAAATGA
>JARRRH010000516.1:0-2790 GCA_037380925.1 Deltaproteobacteria bacterium
GGAAAACGGGTCTGTTATTACCCAGGAGGACCTTCCAGAGTACATTCGCCAGCTGTACATTGAAACCTACCGTGGCCGTTCCTCGCCTGTACCCACTCTTGAAGATCAGGAGAAAAACTACATTAAGTGGGTGCTTGAAAGGTGCCACGGGAACAAGACAAAGGCGGCAAAGATAATGGGTATCGATCGAGTCTCCCTCTGGAGAAAACTGAAGCGGTACGGATTGGAAGAATAAAAAACTCAAACAAAGGGGCCGAAAACAGGCGGTTTATCAGTTGAATTTTTCCATTGCCTCACTCTTGACAAAATGAATCTCAATATGTATAAAGAAACCAAAAAGGCATGAAGCCTTAGATATTCTTAAAATTTAATTCAATTTACAACATGCCATGAAGGCTGCTTCCTCTGAAGGGGAAAAGCGTTTTCATGGCTTTTTTTATTGGGGAGATGTGAGTGAGGTCCGCTGAAACAATAAGATATCAGAATTCTATAGATCTCAAGAAAACCGGCCGGATCATAGAAAAACATAGAGCTTTTATCAGGCCGAAAATACATCTTCTCATCTGGCTTTTATTGGGGCTCTTTATGCTGATAGTCTGGTCGATTGCGGTTGGTTCATATGACATCTCCCTGTCTAAAATACTTCAGGCCCTTTTGGGGTTGGAGGAAGGCCCCTACAAAATCGTGGTGTGGGGGATTAGGATGCCCCGCATCGCGGCTGCTGTAATAACGGGTTGTGCGCTCGGGCTGTCAGGTTTGGCGACACAGAGTCTGCTCAAAAACCCTCTGGCTTCCCCATTTACCCTAGGGATCAGCCAAGGTGCGGCCTTCGGGGCTGCTTTCTCGATCGTGGTCATGGGTGCGGCAGGCATGCAGCAAAGCGCCCTGAGGACTGCCGATGCCACCACCTTCACGGTCCTGAACGTATATGCGGTGACATTTTTTGCTTTTTTAGGCGCTATTACCGCTACTGTGGTCATACTTCTCCTGGCCCGTTTGAAAAAGATGTCGCCGGAATCCATTATCCTGGCGGGGGTGGCCCTGTCTTCCCTCTTCACTTCAGGAACCATCCTTATCCAGTACTTTGCCACAGACGTTGAAATCGCCACAGTCGTCTTCTGGACCTTCGGTGACGTAGCCCGTTCAAGCTGGCACGAAATCGGCTTGCTGGGGTTTGTGACGGCGTTGGTGGTTATTTATTTTGTATTTCACCGGTGGAACCTGAACGCTTTAGCTGCAGGCGATGACTCTGCCAGGGGTTTGGGTGTTGACATCAACCGTTTAAGGCTGGCTGGGATGTTTTTGGCCGCCCTGGTGGCTGCGTTGGCCACTGCATTTCATGGAGTCATTGCCTTTTTAGGGCTTTTGGCGCCCCATATCGGTCGCCGTTTGGCAGGTTCTGATCACGGTTTGCTGATCCCTTATTCCTGCCTCGTAGGCTCCATTTTGCTGCTCACTGCCGACACATTGGGCCGGTTGCTTGTGGGTTCGGGGACCCTGCCCGTAGGCGTCCTGACTTCTTTTATGGGTGCACCGTTGTTCTTATACCTTTTGATGAAGGGGCTCAGGGGATGAATCTCAAAGTCAATGGAATTGAGTTCAGCTATAACCATCACCCCATATTGGACGGAGTGAGCTTCGATCTCAGGCCGGGAGAGATCCTGGGCGTCCTCGGGGTCAACGGGGCAGGAAAATCCACCTTGCTCAAGTGCATTAATGGCATCCTCAAGCCCAGAGCCGGGGTAATCCTATTGAATGAAAGTGACGTAGAGAAAATGCGCCGTAAAGAAATGGCAAGGCATTTCGGATATGTGCCCCAGAAACACACAGAAGAATCGCTTACGGTGTTCGACGCGGTCCTGTTAGGACGTAAACCCTATATTCAATGGTCGCCCTCAACGGGTGATCTGTTGATCGTGGAGGATGTTCTCAAACGTCTTCAACTTGAACACCTTGCCCTGAGACCGGTCGATAGTCTAAGTGGTGGTGAACACCAGAAAGTCATTATCGCTCGTGCCCTGGTCCAGGAGCCGGAAATACTGCTACTCGATGAACCCACAAGCAACCTGGACCTGAAGAACCAGTTACAGGTCATGAATATTATCACAAAGGCGGTAAGGGATTACCGAATCTCTGCCATTGTAGCGCTCCACGATATCAATCTTGCTATAAGATTCGTGGATTATTTCTTAATGCTCAAAGAAGGGAAGATCCGCTTCCTGGCGCCGAAAGGAAAAATCGAGCCTGAAGTTATTGAGGACATTTACGAAGTAAAGGTGATGATCACTGAAATCAATGAACATAAAGTGGTTATTCCTTTAGAAGGGAATCAGAATGGATCTCGGAATGAATAAAGCCTTTTTACGTGCCGTCTTTATTATTGTCCTTTTAACGGCGGTATGGATCCTATCACAAACTTGCCAAGCAAAAGAAAAGATAACCGTCACGGATATGTCAGGCCGCCAAGTCACGCTGTCGAAAGACCCTGAGCGGATCATTTGCATCTCACCGGGAACCCTTAGATTGATCCTCTACGTAGGTGGCAAGAGTCATGTGGTCGGTGTTGAGGATATCGAAAAGGCAAATCCCAAAACAAGACCCTATTGGATCGCTAATAGCGAATTGAGCCGCCTTCCATCTATAGGCCCGGGCGGGCCGAATACAATCAACAAGGAGCCGGATCTTGAAAAGGTCCTGGCCGTGAATCCTGATGTCATTTTTATTAGTTACATGGACAAGGTAAAGGCCGAGGCCCTGCAGAAAAAGATCGGGATCCCGGTCATTGTTTTG
>JARRRH010000517.1:0-3430 GCA_037380925.1 Deltaproteobacteria bacterium
ACCCAATGCCGTTGACGGCATTTTAAATCAATACGAGATTCCAAATACGGAAATTCTATACGTCTACTTTGATGAACCGATTAACACCGGCTATTGGCGATCCGTGGGAAATTCCCAAAACGCTTTTACGGTGGAGAGTTTCATGGATGAATTGTCCCATGCCGCAAACAAGGACCCATTAGAGTTCCGCTTAGCCCTTCTTGAAAAAAATGCAAATGCGCGAGGAGTGTTGCAGGTTGCGGCTGAGAAGTCGGGTTGGGGAAAGTCTCCAAAGGAAGGGCAGGCGCTCGGTATGGCTTACCACTACTGTTTCGGGACCCATGTGGCGCAGGTAGCAGAAGTGTCCGTGAATGAGAAGAGCGGGGAGATAAGGGTGCACCGGGTTGTCAGCGCTGTTGACTGCGGGCTCAATGTGAATCCCGCCATAATCGCTGCTCAGATCCGAGGCGCAATTACTATGGGTTTGAGTGCAGCCCTAAAAGAAGAGGTGAAATTTGCCAAAGGCGGTGTGCGATCGGCCAATTTTTATGACTACCCGATCCTCAAAATGAAGGAAGCTCCGAAAACCGAAGTCCACATGGTCAAGGGAAAAGCGGAACTGGGAGGAATCGGCGAGCCCGGGCTTCCACCAGTGGCTCCTGCTGTGGCCAATGCTGTCTTTCGAGCCACAGGCCTGAGAATTCGCAAGCTTCCCATGACTCCTGAGCGGTTGAAGAGCGCAACGACATTGAAGGGACAAACAAAATTTTCATAATCCCTTGCGGCGTGACTCTGAAAGGCTGCCAGCCTGAGAGTCCCGCAAGGTTGAGGGCCGAAATTCACGAAGGGGACATGGGGCCCGCCGGCAAATGATCGGAAAAGGTTGGTCATTGAGGCCTCAATGGCCGGAATACGTCGCGACTGGATCATTCAAAGCATCATCATCTCCATGCTGAGCGGGGCATTGCTTATCGCTCCTCTCGCTTCAAAAAAGTGCCGGGGCCAAACCACCCCCCTTTTGTCAGCCCCCGCATTTGCGCCTCGGCAGGAGGAATTGGAGCAGACGGGTGAGGGAGGAACCGGGCGTCTGTCCATAGCGAAGAAGGCCGGCGTGACCCTGCATTTGACCTATACAGGGGAGACTTTCCACGGCATAAGGACCATACCCGACGGCGCGACCCGATATCGAGGTCTCGTGGAAGTTGAGGCTGCTCTTGACACTGAACAAGCCGGTTTGTGGCCGGGCGGGAAACTTTTCATAAAGGGACAAAACGGTCATGGAAAAGGATTCGTCGTGAGTCCCGGAGGCATTCCTCTCCGTGTCAGCGATATAGGGGCTCCCGATTTTACGCAGTTGAGCCAGTACGGGGTCAAACAAAGCTTTCCGGGTGGTAAGGGGAGAATCATCCTGGGAAAACAGAATGTGAACGACTATTTTTCCGTGAACGTATTCGGCAGGTCTTTTATCTTTCCTGCCTATACACTGATACCCACTGTCCCTATGCCCACGTTCCCTGCGCCTGCATTGGGTGCATCGATCTTTGTTGAGCCGGCGACATCGTTATCGCTTGGCGTGGGTGTTTATGACGGGTCCCCGGAGATCGGAGGACTCGGATTTGACACGGCCTTTGATGGAAGGGGAGGCTATTTTTCCATAGGCGAACTGACATGGAAACCCTGTCCGGGTGCCGGAGGTGAGTGCCGTCACCGTTACAGCCTCGGTCTCTGGTATCACAGCGGCCAATTTCCTGACTTGGAAGCGGCTTCCGACCCCGGAACATTGTCGGGCAATTATGGTGGGTACCTGATGATCGAGCGGTTACTGTTCCGGGAGCGAGGAAGAAGAACCGGGGACCAGGGACTTGGAGGCTTTTTCCAGCTTGGGTGGGCGCCCGGCGACAGAAATGCCGTCACAAAGTATGTGGGCTTGGGTTTTACATACAAAGGCCTGTTTCCCGGCTGTGATGAGGACACGCTGGGCATCGGAGCGAGTTATACTTGGCTGATGGCGAAAAGTCCTGTGAAAGGTTCGAGGACGCATCTGAGCAATATTGAATTGTTTTATAAGGTCCCGGTGAATTCCTGGCTGAGCTTGCAGCCGGATGTCCAATACTACGACAACCCTGGGCAGGGCGCGAACAAGGCTTTTGCACTTGGCTTCAGATGGCTGATCCGTTTTTGATCATGCTCGGGTGATCCTCCCTCTCTGCGGCAGGAGCCTCACGTACGTCCGGCAAAAGGAGATGCTATGGCGATCATCATGAAGGGCGGGAAAGTTGGTCTTATCCTGTTGGTATCTTTGGGGCTCCTATTCATCGATCAGGCTTTTCCTTCGGAGCTTGATGATTATCCCGTTATCCAATGCCCCGGCGGCCTGATATCTGTGGGAGATAGTAGATTCAGCGTGTTGGAGAAGTGCGGGAAACCGACATACGAAGAAGATTTTGGAAATGTATGGATTTACGATTACGGCCCGGACGAGTTTGTCCGATATATTACATTCGAGGAGGACAAAGTAGATCGACTTCAAATGGGCGGCTATGGCGAAGAGCACTGACTTGTTTCGGTGCAGTCTAAAAGGGTTTCGAATACAAAATCGAGCCGGGGAATTGGGAAATTCAGAAGATTTGAGTGCCATTTTCGTGCTTCCGTGGGAAGTGAGGCAGGGGCATGGGGGTTTCTTTTCAAAAACGAGAAGGCCGGTGCCCGGCACACAGCGTAAGGCGATGGGTTAGGCGGGCGGAAGGCCTCCTGCGGAAATGGCCATGAAAAGCCTTCCATGGAATGGATTGATGAGGGTCTCCATGCCCCTGGAACATTGCGAAACCGTTCTTGGACAGGAATGTCCAGGAACAGACATAAAAGAAACTATGAAACGGCATATACTCTGTATCAATGGGGGGTCTTCCTCTATCAAGTTCGCTCTCTACGAGGTCGCGCCGAAAGAGGATCTGCTTGTTCAAGGAGCGGCGGAGAGGATCGGTATGGAAGGGGGCTGGCTCTGGCTGAAAAACAGGGAAGGGTCCCGGTTTGTAGACCGGCGCATGGCTCTCCCTGATCACAGGAAGGCGATTGAGGCTGTGATTAACGCCATGGAACACCAGCGACTACCCCCTGTGGATGGGGTGGGTCACCGCTTAGTGCACGGGGGGCCGGACCATAAAGCGCCCCAGCCCATTACCCCGGAACTCATGCATAGCCTGCGCGGTCTCGTTCCTTTAGCGCCCTTGCACTTGCCCGGTGAAATTCGTGCTGTTGAAGCTGTGAGTCAATACTACCCAGGACTAAGGCAGGTGGCCTGTTTTGATACCGCCTTTCACCGGACCATGCCGGAGCACGCCCAGAGGCTTCCCCTTCCTCGTAGTTTCTGGCATGAGGGTGTGCGCCGCTATGGCTTTCACGGTCTGTCCTACGAATATATCGTCGGCGCTCTGGGGGATGACGTTGCAGG
>JARRRH010000518.1:0-2775 GCA_037380925.1 Deltaproteobacteria bacterium
ATACCGGCTTAAGAGAGGCAGAATCCCTTGAAGGCCCAGTACTCCCTGGCCCAGACCCGATTCACAAAGCCGCATCTATCTTCTGACTTTGTCCCTATCATGGAGCACAAGTCAAGGCAAGCGGATGGGTCGCGCCGGGGCGGGCCATTTTTCCAATATTCCATCATTCCTCGTGCCACCCGACTCACTCTGTCATCTTCCTCACTTCCTCGATCAGCACGCTGGCCAGATCCTTTTCAGGAATCTTTCGGAACAAGCGCCCTCTCTTGAACAAGACGCCTTGGCCACGGCCGCCGGCGATTCCGATATCCGCCTCCTTGGCCTCTCCCGGGCCGTTGACGACGCACCCCATAATGGCCACCTTGGGGGAAGCCTCCAGGCCCGAAAGGGCCCTTTCCACTTTGCGGACCACTTTAAAAAGGTCGATCTCGCATCGGCCGCAGGTTGGGCAGGCGATGATCTCAGGGCCGCGATGCCTCAGATCCAGGGCCCGCAGTATTTCATAGGCCCCTTTCACTTCTTCCACCGGATTTGTGGACAAAGAAACCCTGAGGGTGTCCCCGATGCCTTTGTGGAGCAAGAGACCAATGCCAATGGCGTTTTTGACGGTTCCCGCAATGAGGGTCCCTGCTTCCGTAACCCCGAGGTGCAAGGGATAATCCACTGTTTCACTCAGCCGTTCATATGCTGCTATGGTGTCCAAAACATTGGAGGATTTCAGCGAGATCTTCATTTGGTGAAAACCCAGCTTTTCAAAGAGTGCGATGTGTTCCAACGCACTTTCCACCATAGCTTCAGGGGTCGGATGGCCGTATTTGGAAAGGATGGCTTTGGGCAAAGAGCCCGCATTGACCCCGATCCGAATGGGGATTTGCCTGGCTTTCGCCTCCATGACCACCTTCTCAGCCGCTCGGGGTCCACCGATGTTTCCCGGGTTGATTCGGAGGCCGTCTGCGCCGGCTTGGAGAGAAGCGAGGGCCAGACGATGATCAAAATGGATATCCGCAATGAGGGGCACGCTGACCTTCTTCTTGATTTCCTTGAGTGCTTGAGCAGCCTTCATGTCCGGAACGGCAAGACGCACGATTTCACACCCGGCCCTTTGGAGCTGTCGAATTTGCCTGACTGTGGAAACCACATCCCGGGTGTCCGTGTTGGTCATGGACTGGACGGCAATGGGCGATCCACCCCCGATAGGGACATTCCCCACGTGGATCACGCGGGTCTTTTTTCTTTTAGGATTTCCGGTCATTTGGAATCCGGCCAACACATTGATAAGAAGGTGTTCGTAAACCGTCAATTTACTAAATATAGCCTTTATGAGGCTGTTTAGGCAAGAAGCTTTTGCTTTCCTGATCAACCATCAAGGCATCATCTGCGGCGTTGCCTTCGATCGCTCCTCTCGTTCGACCTGGAGGCTCTCGACAGGCTTGCGGCGTATTGCTCCATACGCCTCACTCGTCGCTCCTCGGCGCCTTGCATCTAATACCTTGCTGGTGACCAGGATTTTTGCGTAACCTGCTAATTCCACGCTTGATACCTGAAATGGACGGACGATTTAGGACTATTTCGCCGGGCTAGGCGGCAGTAAGAGTGGATTGAGGGGAGGCGAAGGCGGGAAGCCCTTTTGCTTGTGAGTAAGCAACTTACAAGGTTAGAGCTTGTGCAAAAGAGGGGAAAGGGTATGGTGAGGAGAACAGCCATCCCGGCTTCGCCAAAAGCTTCACAGTACGCCGTGTCAGGCGGATAAATCTTAGGGTCTTGGACTGTATAGAGCGCCAGTGCTTAGTTGCATTAATAACGGTGTCATTTCGAAGGAACGAAGTGACTGAGAAATCTTTGATAACACTGGAAAAGATTTCTGCCTTCGGTCGAAATGACATATCGGGAACTTTTGCAACTAAATATTAGTACAGGAACATGGGCTTTCCGCCCACGTGGCGGACCTTGGGGCGGTAAGCTTCCACATCATAGAGCTCTCTCACATCCACCCTCTTCTGACCGGAGGTGACCGTGCTCAACGGGATATCGGTGTAAATACCCCGGCTGAGAGCCACAAGGCGGCCAAAAACCTTTCTTAAGAACAGATCGATCGCCATGTTGGCGTAATTAACGGCGACCATAAGATCAAGGGAGTCCGGAATACCGCTCCGCATGAGATAGGAAAGCTTCTGATTGAGGACATTCTGTCCGGTGAGTTTCTTGAGGATGAAGCCTGTTTCTTCTCCAATGCCTCCAAGCTTTTGATGGCCGTAAGCATCCGGCTCTCCGGACAAGAACATCTCTCCTTTGATCATTCTTGCCCCTTCAGATATGGTGATCATGGCATAGTTCTTGGGGTTCGCCCGCTTGTCTTCCATGACAAGCGTTGCCAGCCTTTCCACGTCAAAGGGCACTTCAGAGATGACCGCCCGGTCCACTCCCGCCAAATAGGCGGAAATGAGAGACGTCTCTCCACAATACCTCCCGAAAAGTTCGATGACCGCGATGCGCTCATGAGATCCTGTGGAAGTTCTCAGGGCATGGATGAAGGTAACGCTTCTGGTCACCGCTGTGGAGAAACCGATGCAATAGTCGGTTCCGAAAACGTCGTTGTCCATGGTCTTGGGGATGGCAATCACCGGGAATCCTTCCCGGTGGAGCCTTTCGGCAAAGCTGAGCGTGTCATCCCCGCCTATGGGGATGATGGCCTGGATGCCCAAGTCCTCCAGGTTCTTGAGCACGACACGGGTGAGATCGTTTACCTCCTCTCCCTGACTGAAGAGCTTTTGCAAG
>JARRRH010000519.1:0-4213 GCA_037380925.1 Deltaproteobacteria bacterium
GATATCACTGTGGTTTACGGTGCCAGATCTCCGGGCATGCTCCTTTACAAGGATGAGCTGGCTTCATGGGAGGAACGGGATGACTTGAACATGCATATCACTGTAGACGCCACGGACGATCCTGAATGGAAGTACAACATCGGCTTTGTCCCGGCCGTGACGCAGGAAAAGATAACGAGTTCGGATAATGCCATCGCCCTTGTGTGCGGGCCGCCCATCATGATCCGATACACACAGCCGATTCTGGAGGAACTGGGATTCCCCCCTGAAAGGATCATTCTCTCCCTGGAGATGCGGATGAAATGCGGTATAGGCATGTGCGGCCGGTGCAACATTGGTGACAAGTACGTGTGTAAAGACGGACCCGTGTTCTCACTGGCCCAGCTCAAGGAGCTGCCGCCGGAATACTAGGGGATGCGGAGGAGATGGGAAAACCATGACCTGCATGAGGTGATGGGGCACAGGAACTCATTCATATGAGGTGTTTAATGGCGGACATTGATTTATCCAAAGCAGATCCGGAGTTCAGGAAAGAGCTGGCCGCACAGCCCGGCAGCGAGAAGATCGCGGCTTGCTTTACCTGTCGCACCTGCATGGCAAGTTGTCCGATCGGGGTCGTGAACAGCAAGTTCAATCCATTTAGAATCATCCGGATGGCCATGTATGGCCTCAAAGAGGAGATACTCTCGAGTGATTTTATTTGGCTGTGCTCGAGCTGTTACGCCTGTCAGGAGCGTTGCCCCCAAGAGGTGCCGATCACGGAATTTATGACCGTCTTGAAGAATATGGCTCTCAGGGAAGGCCGTGCGCCCACCGGCATCCGAGCTCAACTTGACTTGGTTAAGAGTCAGGGCCGGATTTATCCTCTGGATGATTTTGACAACAAAAAGAGGAACAAGGCCGGCCTGCCGTCTTTGCCCACGTCCTGTGAGATTATAAAAGAACTTTTTCGTGAACGATGAGGTAGTGTAAGATGAAATATGCCCTTTTTCTAGGGTGCACCATTCCAGCTCGGTCGAGAAACTATGAGTTATCGGCCAGAAGAGTGGCCAATGAACTGGGTATCGAATTGGTTGATGTGGAAAGCTTTCTCTGCTGTGGATTTCCCATTAAGGCTTCCGACATGAAGGCTGCCACGTTGATGGGAGCCTTTAATTTGGCCCTTGCTGAAAAAAGCAATCTGGACATTTGTGCCCTGTGCAGTTCCTGTACATCCGCATTGACCGAGGTGGCCCATCACCTGGCTCACGATGAAGAGATGAAAAAGGAGATCAATAAGGAGCTTGCCAGGGCGAACTTGCAATATGATAAGGGCGTCAGGGTGAGGCACTTCGCCCGCATTCTTTACGAGGAGGTGGGTCCGGAAGAACTGAAAAAGCATTTTACCAAAAGCCTTGAAGGGCTTCGTGTTGCCAGCCACTATGGGTGCCACTATATCAAGCCCTCAGAGATCTATGACAACTTCGACCAGGTCGAAGACCCGCATACCCTCGATGAACTGGTTCAGATAACAGGCGCCACCGTTGTGAAGTATGCCAACAGCAAGAGGTGCTGCGGCGGGCCGGTTCTACCTGTAGACGAAAAGCTGGCCATGGCGGTTGCCAGAGAGAAATTGGACGATCTGCTCGAAGCGGGTACGGACGCGATTAACCTTGTGTGCCCCTTTTGTGCGGTCATGTATGACAGTAACCAAAAGGGTATCGAAGCGGAATTCGAGAGATCTTACGGCATCCCCGTCCTCTACTTACCCCAGATTCTGGGTATTGCCATGGGATTTGATCGCAAGGAACTGGGCCTTAATCTCAACGTGGTGAAGACCAAGGAACTGCTGGCCCGATACTACCAAGCAGAAGAGTGATTCCATTCAACGTCGGAGATATGAAAATACGGGATGTCACCCCATTGCCGGGTGATTTCTTGTCTGAAAGCATAGCCCAAGTGCCGAAAGGGCCTTGCCGGAAACGCGGGATTTTGCGCTTCGACAAAGGCCCTTTTCGGCAGAGTTGTCCTGTTCAGCAGCGCCCTGCGGGCGTCCACCAACTTTTCGGTGGAACGGTCCAAAGACTCGTACCGTCATGGTCGTTTACCATTTCAGGTTAAGGTCTATAGCCAGCCAATTTTGCTCCCTTTCAAGATTGTCGGGGTTTAGCCTTATCTGCTCGGCCCTGTAATAGTCAGCGGTAAGGTTTATGTTTTTGTGTAATCCGAATAGAAAAGCCAATTTATGCCCTTTTACGTTGGTAGACCCATTGTAAAAAGCTGAATGAGGCAGGATGTCAAGCCACGCATCCCTCTCAAGACGCCTATAATCATAGATAAACTGCCACTTGCCGAATTTATCCAGTTTACTGTGACCGCACTTGAATCCCGCGAGCCATCCCTGATTGTCATCGTGTCCGTCCCCGTCGAGATCATCATCAACAGAAGTATTTCTCACATATGTGCCTGTAATCGCGAAAAAAGGAACCGGACCCGGGAGAGTAAAACCTGCTTCAACATCTGCGGTTAGGGTATTGTATTCATAGATCAGCTTACCTGCTGCGTTGGTTGAGTTCGTTCCTGCGCTGTAAGTAAAACTGTTTCCCGCGACATTATCCGTTACGTAATAGGAGCCGGCGGCCTTAAGGTAGAGACGGTCCGTAATATTCCATTTAGAGCCCGCCTGGAGCACCCACATGACTGGATCGGCCTACTTATTTCAAAACTCCTCGTTGACACAAAAAGCCGGGGTGGCAAATACTTCAATACCTTTACCCTTGTCGAGTTTGTACAGGCATATAGGTAGCAAAGGCATAGTCCAGCCTGAGATCGGGTGTTTCAAAACCAGTAGAGAATGTCTGCAATGATGAGCGGGGGTTTGCTCCTCCGGAGCAGATTCCGAACCCCGTTTCCCACTGGTCAGTTACGTCGGCCACTAGACCGGCCCTTAGCCTGTAACGACCTCTATTTCGCGTTCCTTGGTTGGTGTTAGTCGTTTCCTCCCTCTGATAGCGAAGCCTGAAGTCTCCCTTAAGATCAATTTTTTCAACCCATTTTGGAAGACTCGGCACCTTACCCTTTTCTGCTTCGACTGCGGCCTTTTCCGGTGCCTTTCCAGCTTCTTCTTTCTGCATTTCGGAGATGAGAGCTTCCGCCTCTGTAGCAGAAAGTATTCCCTTTTCTACAAGCTTTTTGATAAGCATGTCCACTTGGCTTGCGTTCGCCGTTGCTGCGCCACTTGCAACGGCCGTCATGACCAAAACAAGTAAGGCAAACATCAACTTTTTCATGGCTTTCCTCCTGTCAGTTTCTTGGTTAACATCTAGCGGGCTTCACATTTGCGACAGATGAAACCCGTTCTCCTAAAGCCTCTCTGTACGTCCCGGTAATCGCCCCTTTGGTGATTCCGGTCGGTTGAAGATAACGGGTCTTTTCCCTCGAGCTTCAGGATGGGCCAAAAATGACGACATATGTTATGACAGATATATATCAAATCTGATAGGACAGAGGATATAGAAGAAGGGCCAGGAGGTGTCAAGGGAAAAATCGCTCGGCCTTCGAAGCGAGTCATTTTCGAGTAAAAAGCGCGGAAAGGGGTGTGGCGCTAGGAGTCTCAGGGAGGCAAGGGCACGGAATTTTGAGATCAATGCTTTATTCAGGGCTCCGGCATTCTTGTGGCCCTCGGGAGGGTCCTGCCTTTACCATGGTTTTTGATTTACAAGATCACATCACATGAGAGGTTTGCAGATGATTTCATGGATGCGGAGAGAGCTTAGCCTGGTACTGGACGCGGCAGTAGCAACGATAGCCGTATCCGCTCCGGAGCCGGTACCTGCAACGGCAATGACCTTTTCTCCACTCCTGATGCACCCTCCGTCACAGGCCATCAAAAGAATTTCCACGCAAACCTTGGTTCCCTGGCCGAACGTGCGAAGAAGGTTCGCCATGGCTTGAGGAGCGTTTGTACCGTAAAACTCTGTAGTGTGAAATAACATCGTCCCAAAATGAACTTGGTGATTCTGCGCCCGCAGCTCACCCACCAGTTCCTCAGGGAAGGGCTGGTCTTCCCCTTTGAACCCAAATTGCCAGGGCACGATGACTAAACGCTCGTCTGTTCCGGTGACGGCTTGGAGAAAATCTTTTGCTGTAGCCCCACGGGTGGACGCCACGACGAATCGATTTATTCCTCTGGCTTGAGATCTCTCTTTAACCAAGCGAATGACTTCCGCTGTAT
>JARRRH010000520.1:0-2759 GCA_037380925.1 Deltaproteobacteria bacterium
ATACAGAAATGCTTCAAGCACTAAGTGATGCGTTGGTGGATTTTCGTGATGATGGCGAAATAAGAGTAGGTATCATTACGGGAGCAGGGGAAAAGGCTTTTTGCGGCGGGACGGATGCGAAAGAGAGGTTGCCCCTTTTAAGAGAACATCGGGGTAGCCCGGATGCAACACCACCAAACATGATGCGTGGGCTTGAGATATGGAAACCCTTGATCGCTGCTGTGAACGGCGTTGCACTGGGTATGGGTGTGGAAATAATGTTATCGTGCGATATAAGAATAGCATCAGAGAATGCCCGGTTCGGCCTGTTGGAAGTAACGCTGGGGCTCATTCCTGGACAAGGAGGTACCCAGAGGCTAGTTCGAATGGTTCCGTGGTGTAAGGCGGCAGAAATGGTGCTTACTGGGAAGACAATAGGTTCCCACGAAGCGATCCAAATGGGGTTGATTAACGAGGTTGTTTCGCCCACTCAACTCATGCCAAGAGCACGAGAATGGGCCGATAAAATTTGCCAAGCAGCACCCCTTGCCGTCAAAGCGGCCAAAGAAGCAATGATAAGAGGTTATAATATGGACTTAAATGACGCGTTACGACTTGAAAGCAGTTTGGTAGGTTATTTGGTTGGCTCGGAGGATTTTGCTGAAGGTATTAAGGCATTTGCGGAAAAGAGAAAGCCTGTCTATAAAGGGAAATAATCAGGGTGGGAAGGAATAAGAAAAATGGAAATTAGAGAAAACATAAGAAAGGTTGGCGTAGTAGGGTGTGGAACAATGGGCTCCGGAATCACCCAAGTGTGCGCTCAATGTGGCTATGATACAATAGTGTCAGAAGCGAATGAGGAGCTTTTAAAGAAAGGGATCGGATCAATTGAATCGTTTTTGAACAAAGGAATAGAAAAGGGTAAAATCACTCAACAAGAAAAAGGATCTACATTGAATCGTATTAAAGGAGTTACTGATCAAGAATATTTTTCCGAATGTGATTTAGTAATCGAATCTGCGAGCGAAGATCTAGGTTTGAAGAAAAGAATACTTGCTGACCTGGATAGGATTTGTCCGGAGTATACAATTCTCGGCACCAATACCTCAAACTTGTGTATCATGGAACTGGCTGCATCGACTAAGAGACCGGAGAAGGTTTTAGGAATTCACTTTATGAATCCTGTGCCACTGATGAGACTAGTAGAGCTTGTCAGATCTATAGCGACGAGTGAAGATGTTCTGGAGATGGTAAAAGAGTTTGCTAAATCTTTAGGCAAAGACTACATCATCGCCTCAGACACACCGGGGTTCATAGTAAATCGCTTAAACTCTCCCTTTATGCTCAATGCGATTCGCATGTTTGAGGCCGGTATCGGTTCTATAGAAGACATCGACAAATCAGCAACCCTAGCCTTGGGCCATCCTATGGGACCTTTTACGCTTATGGATTTCGGTGGACTTGATATGATGTATAACTCTGTCAAGCAGAGATACGAAGAGCTTCCAATACCTGAATTTATGCCTCCCCCATTGCTTAAGAGGATGGTTCATGCCGGCAGATTTGGACGCAAGAGTGGTAAAGGGTGGTATGAGTATAATGAGAAGGGTGAAAAGATTGGGGTGGTAAAGTCTGAAAAAAGCTGGTGAAGTTATAAGGGAAATTAGAGGTAGATAAGAATTTGATGTGATCTCCTGACGGTAGTTAAGAAGCCGGGTCGGAGAATGCCCTGCGCAACTCTTGCGTTGAGGGCGGCATTCTATGGCTTACGCGTGTTTCCCAGAATGCACGGACTCTTTTCAGGCTTCGACTTACTTGTATATTCGCCATAATGTCGCGTCCTCTTTTTAGTGCTAACCTGCATACCGGCAACGAAAAAATCCTGGTTCTGGTGAAAAAGAAAGCAGTCAACACATGCATCAAACTGACTTTTAAAGCGTTATTGACAACTAAATACCCCTCCTTTCGAGATTCAACTAGAACATTACTTTTGGCTGCGTTACCAGGGAGCAGGAAAGCCCTGTTGAGAAATTGAATTGCTGAACGGATTTGATTTACAGCAACAGAGAGACAAAGACAATGGGAACAATGATACTCAAAGAGCTCAGCCGCTATCCTATAGGGACCTGGGCAGACATTATTTACAGGAATGCCCTTCTTCACTCGGGCAGGCTAGCCTTTGCATATGGATCACAGAGGGTCAGTTTTTCTCAATACAATTCGCGTGTAAACAGTCTCATCCATGCCCTAGGGTCTCTGGGTCTGAGTAAGGGAGATGGAATCGGTGTAGTCTCATGGAACTGTCTAAATTTCACCGATGTTTATGGTGCAGCGATGAAAGGAGGATTTATCATATCCCCGTTTAATCCTAGACTGGCGGCTGATGAGCTTGATTACCTGATTAATTATTCAGGGGTCAAAGTCGTCTTTGTAGGTCGCGAACTGGTAGAAACAGTCAACATGATAAGACCCCGCCTTTCCGAGGTTAGACATTATATCTGTCTGGAAGGTAAGAGTCGGGAGATGCATGAACATCAGGAGTTGCTTGATAACTTTCCAATAGAAGAACCGGATGCTGAACTGAACGAGGATGATCCCTACCTCATTTTATACACCAGTGGCACAACAGGGAGGCCGCGCGGTGCCGTATACAGCCATATACGAAAGCTGGAGGAAACGAGAACCAAGGCCCTCCAAATCGGCGTTGAGCCGAACAGAAAACACGTCATGATTCTACCTCTTTTTCATATAGGCGGCAGTTCTTTCTTCTGGACATTTTT
>JARRRH010000521.1:0-2758 GCA_037380925.1 Deltaproteobacteria bacterium
TCAGCATCTTGTCTACGCCTTCCCTCTGGTAACACTTGTCCATGTATTCCGTGCTCCACCCAGTGTCTAAAAGGAACTTGTGATGACGGCCCTCGAGGGTTTCCATGTCTATCAAGGTACAGCTTCCAGCAGCATTATCCGGGTCCCAGGCTATATCCCACTGGTTGGCCTTGGGTCCTCCACCTGCTTTCATGTTTCGAGCCAGCACTTTTGTGTCATACCACCCCAACTCTGAGACACACTTTATTCTCACACTCTTGCACTGGCCTATGTCATACTTGCCATTTGCAAGGGCCTCTAAAGGCTTGTGCAAAACGGCACTTCCAAGCCCTAGAGAGGCTCCGCCGATCACCACGGTCTTCATAAACTCTCTTCTGTTCATACCTTTCATGGCTTTTCTCCCTTCCTGATAAGGTTAGCAGAAGCTTGAACCCCCTTAGGAATCTCCCGACAGAACGTAAGCCGTCCAATCAGAAGCTAAGCTCGCACATTTCGACGGGCTTTTCCGGGGGTTCCTCCTGAATGGAGGATGAAACACTGGCGGGGAAGATCTGCGGGATTATTTATAATGAGCCGGCCAAAATGTCAAGGAAAATCAATAAGTTAATAATATCATACAAATATAGATAAATATACTATGTATAACGGCTTCGCTTTCAGCTACGCCAGGCCAGTCTTCGTTCTCCACCTTGTTGCGAACGAAGACTGGCCTGGCAAGCCGTAGCTTGGATAACGTGTTGTCGTTTTGGCCGCCTTCGCCAAAGGCTTCGGCGCGCCAGCCTCCGCTTTACGCTTTGCTCCAAGCGAAGGCTGGTCGGGGCGAGAGGATTTGAACCTCCGACACCCTGCTCCCAAAGCAGGTGCGCTACCAGACTGCGCCACGCCCCGAAGAAACACCGTAAAAATCGAAGAGTTAGAATACTAAAGGACGGGCCAAACAAAATCAAGCAAATTCAGTGACTAGGACCTTTTTGTTGACTTTATTTTTCCCGATGAGGAATAATGCGAGCGCCGAAAACAAAAGGTGCTGGTGATCTTATGGAGGACATACAAAACCACAAGGATAACAGGAACATCGATATTGACCAGGTGGGCGTCAAGGGAATCCGCTATCCGATAACGGTTCGGGACAAAGACATGGGCGAGCAACAGACCGTGGCGGAAATCAACATGTATGTCAACCTCCCGCGGTACTACAAGGGGACCCACATGAGCCGCTTTGTGGAGATCCTGAACGAGCACAGCCGCCGAATATCGCTTCAGAACTTTTCAGAAATCCTGGAGGAGATGAAAGAGCGGCTCAAGGCGGAAAGTGCCCACATGGAGATCTCCTTTCCCTATTTCGTCAACAAGGCCGCGCCGGTGAGCGGCACCGAGGGCCTGATGGAATACCGATGCACCTTCAAAGGTTCGCTCAACAAAACGATCGATCTCATGCTGGTCATTCAAGTCCCCATTTCCACCCTTTGTCCATGCTCCAGGGAGATAAGCGACTTCGGAGCCCACAACCAGCGTGGAGAAGTGAGACTTCAAGTGCGTTTCAAGAAATTCGTCTGGATAGAGGATCTGATCAAGCTGGTAGAGCAAACAGCTTCCAGTGATGTGTACTCGGTGCTCAAGCGCGAAGACGAGAAGTATGTCACAGAGCGGGCTTACCTGCATCCCATGTTTGTGGAAGACATCGTCCGGGATATTGCGGTGAAACTCAACACGGATCCAAACATTACCTGGTTTGCTGTGGAATCGGAAAACTTCGAGTCTATCCACAACCACAATGCCTATGCCTACATCGAAAAACACAAGGTTTGATCATCTCTCACGGACAGAGCGACCCTGAGCTTGTCTAAGGGGAGCGGGCGAGAGAATCTGATAAGAGAGGGATGTTATGGTGGATGATTTGAAGAAGATGTATCGGACGGTGATGGATGATCACTTTCCGTCTCAAATGACGGTCTCCTTCGGTGACCAGGTGCTTGTCTATAGAAAAAGGGCGTGGAAAATTCCTGATGAGAAGTCTGGAGAGCTTATTGAAAAGGGGCTCCGATATGGTGAGAACCCGGGGCAGGAGGCGGCTCTTTACGAGCTCGTCAACGGGAACCTGGTTCTCGGAGACTGCCGCTTCATCGAGCCGGGAAAGGGGCTTGTTTCCGCGATTTCCGAGGAGGACATGATTCAGAGCGGCAAACATCCTGGAAAGATCAATCTCACCGACGTGGACAACGCCCTCAATGTGATCAAGTATCTCACGGACAGACCGGCTGCGGTCATTGTGAAGCACAACAATCCCTGCGGTGTAGCTTACGGCTCGAACCTTTCGGAGGCGTACTTCAAAGCGGACAGGGCGGACAGAATCGCCGCCTTCGGAGGGTGCGTGGTACTGAATCGATCTGTTGATCAAGGCACAGCGGAGCTGATTTCCAAAAATTATTTGGAGGTTGTGGCGGCGCCTGACTTTGAGGAAAGCACGATCCCGATTCTGGCGAGAAGAGCCAACCTTCGGATCATTCGAGTGAAGCGCATTGATGAGCTTTCCTCCTATGTGGACGCCCGTTTCGTGGACTTCAAGAGCCTCATGGACGGGGGCATGATTGTCCAGCAATCACCCCTCAACCGCATCCGAACGGCCGAAGACTTCACCCTGGCCAGCGCCGAATACCAGGGGAAGGTCTACGAGATAGCCAGAAAGCCCACGAAAGAAGATTATGCGGACATGCTCTTCGGCTGGAACGTGGAGCAAGGGATTACGTCCAACTCGATC
>JARRRH010000522.1:0-4113 GCA_037380925.1 Deltaproteobacteria bacterium
TGGGTCTTTTCTTGCGTTCCGAGGCTCCCGGCCTGGTCTTTTCAGCGACTTATCTGCGGGGGAGTTTTGCCCCCTCCGCATTCCCTTCGACAGGCTCAGGGCTGCGGTTTCCCCCACAGATAAGTCACGAAAAGGACGGCGGCCTCCCACCAGTCACTTCAGAAAAGCCCCACAACCCTCGTGTTTGTGTCACTCGATTTAAACAATTTAATGCTGCGAGTAGTAAAATCATCTTGTCGTTCTGAGTGCCTGGAGATTTGAATTCATGGATTTCATCGCCAAAGGGGGTTTTTTTATTTACCCCATCGTGCTTTGCTCCATTATTGCGCTCGCCGTATTTCTGGAGAGGTTGTGGGTGCTACAACGCAAGCATGTCATTCCTTCAGAGCTCATTCGCAAAGTGGAAGACTTGCTCAAGAAGCAGAAACTCTCCGACGCCATCTTCCTCTGTCAAGCGGATCCCTCATCCATAGCGCGGGTCTTCTTCGCGGGTCTAAAAAATGCCGGCAGAGGCATGTGGCTCGTGAAGGAGTCCATCGAAGAGCGGGGCGGCAGGGAGGCCGCTGTTCTGGAAAAACGGGTGGGCATTCTTTCCACCATAGCCAACCTGGCGCCCCTGTTGGGGCTTCTGGGAACGGTCTCCGGCATGATCAAAACCTTCAATGTGATTTCCGTGCAGGGCGTAGGGAACCCTGCACCGCTGGCCGGGGGAATCGCCGAAGCACTGATCACCACAGCCGCGGGCCTTTCTGTGGCGATTCCTACCCTGGTGTGCTACCGGATCGTGAGGGACAAGGCGGAATCCCTCATCTTCGAAATGGAGGAAAACTCCATCAAGATTATAGAAATCATGGAGAATGCCGGCGTTCAAACGTGACAACTGCAGCTTAAGGCTCAGGGCGAAATACGCTGGGACCTATACTTGACAAGGGCTGAACATGCGCTTTAAGAGCCTCAAAAAAGAAGAGCCGAGTCTCGGCATCGCCCCGCTCATCGACATTGTCTTTCTCTTGCTGATCTTCTTCATGGTCACCTCCCACTTTGATGTCGCTTCGGGCGTGCGCATCCGCCTGCCCCAGGTGGCAAAGATGATCTATGACCAGCACGAGAACAAGATCACGGTGGTCATTGATAAGTCGGGCCAGGCCTACCTCGAGGGCAAGAAGACGGACATGAAAGCCCTGGGTGAGAGGCTCGTAGCCCTCGTTCAGGAAAAAGAGCTCTACCAGCTGGTCTTGCAAGCAGACAAGGATGTCAGGCACGGCGTTGTGGTGGAGGTTATGGATATTGCCAAAAGGGCGGGTGTTCGTTCCATTGTGATTGCGGCGCACTGGAAATCGGAAAAAGTTCTCTGAGACCCGCTTCGGAGTGTCTTGTCTTGAGTGTGAGCACAGGAAAGGTCTGGAGGTTCTCACTGCTGAGTCTGCTTTTTATCGCACTCATCGTGGCGTGGCTCGGCTTCGGAGAACGTGGGTTCATCCATCTATACCGGATGGAACGGGAGAGACAGGCTCACCTGGAGAAAATTCAGAACCTGGAGCAGGAAAACCAGGAACTCCTCGAGGAAATCCAGCGTCTTCGCGAGGACGTGGCCTACATGGAGTCCCTGGGCCGGCGGGAACTGGGCCTGATCAAGGACGGCGAAGTGCTTTACCGCTTCGTCAAGGAAAAGGAGGTCGCCCCGGCCGAGCGGAGCAACAAGCCGTAAAGACCCGACAGATCTTCGCTTCAACAAAGGTTCCGTGCGTGGTATACTGTTTCAGCCGTTTTCACAGGGGGAATGGACCATGATCGACGAGGATGAGCTGTACAGGCAAATTTTGGAGTGCGGCCCTTCATCAGGCACCCTTTTTGTGGTGCTTTCAAGGCTCAAAGAAAAAGGGGAATGGAAGGGGGTTGTTCAAGGGTGCATCAAAGCTCTGGAGAACCATCCTCAAGACATGGCCATCCGGCAGCTCCTGGCCGAAGCCTACCTGGAAACGGGTTTTCTTTCCCAGGCCGAAGCCGAGTGGGAAAAGGTCACGGCGCGGATTGATGAACTCGCTCCGGCTTACAAGCGCCTTGCCACCCTTTACCGCACAGGGAAAAGGCGCGAGGAGGCGAGGCAGGCACTCCATGTTTATCTGGCCCACCGGCCTGATGATCAGGAAGCGCGACAGCTCCTCGAAGAGTTGGAGACCTTTCCCGAGACGCCGCCTGTGGAAACGGAGCCACCTGTCGAACCGGCTGCCCCGCTAGAAAACGAAGCCCCGCCCGAAACATCTCAAGAAGCGTGGGAGGAAGCCGCAGAAACGGCGCCGGCGCCCGAGCAGGAACCCCTCCCCGAGATTGCCACGCCCACCCTCGCCGAGCTCTATTACTCACAGGGCCAAATCGAGGAGGCCGTCCGCACCTACGAGAGGGTCTTGGGCGAAAACCCGGATGACCACCGGGCTCGAGCACGTCTGGAAGAGCTGAAGGTCACAGCACCGCCGAAGCCGATGGTTCAGAGGGACAGGGAACGGGAGAAGAAGGAAAAGATGATCACCATCCTCGAAGAATGGCTGTCCAACATTCAGGAGGGATCAAAGGATACCATGCCCACCTAGGACACGTACCACCTTACCCCTGTTGACCGAAAAACATCAGTCGGGAATGAACAACGCCGAATCAGGCTTTCACGATTAGAGGCTTAGACGAGATTGAATGTGCCTTTCGATTTTGCAGCAACCGGTATCGGGAGCGTTCCCTTTCTGGATGTGGAAAAGACCTGCCGCCCCCATGAGGACATGACCGCTCAGTTCAGCGAAGGGCTCCCCTTTCTGACACTCAAAAACGACCAAAGGACCCTTGTGCTCTCCTCTCGTGATATCGAAGCGGATCTGACGGCCTTTTATGACCTTTTTCTCACCGAAGATCCCCATCACTTTACCGTCAGCCGGGCCTATGCGCCCGGGCTCTATGAAATGATCGAGATTGTCCGGGAAAACCCGGAATCCTCCGGGGCTTACCTGAAAGGGCAGACCGTGGGGCCTGTCACCTTTGCTGCAGGCATTGGGGACCGTGACGGGAAACCCATCCTTCATCATCCTGATCTCGCCGAGGCTGCGGCCAAAGCCCTTGCTGTCCGGGCTCTCTGGCAGGTGAAAGAACTGGGCAGGTCGGGGAAGAGGGCCATCATCTTTTTGGACGAACCCTATCTATCCGGGTTCGGTTCCGCTTTTCTCCCTGTTCAGCGCCAGGAGGTGATCGGTCTCATCAAGGAGGTGATCAACTACCTCCGTGAGCGGTCCGATGCGCTCATCGGCATCCACTGCTGCGGCAACACGGACTGGCCCATGATCATTGAGACAGGCCCGGATATCATCAGCTTTGACGCCTTCTCCTATATGGACTACTTCCTGCTTTACCCGGAGGAGATCGGCGGGTTCCTGGAGCGCGGCGGGAACATTGCCTGGGGGATTGTGCCGACTTTGGTCTTCACCGGAAAAGAAACGTGGAAAGCCTCTTTTCCCTCCTTCAAAAGGGACTGGACCGAATCGCGTCGTGGGGCCTGAGCCCCGGACAGGTGGCCGGACAATCACTGCTTACTCCGGCCTGCGGCATGGGAACCATGACAGAAGCCGCAGCAGAGAAAGCGCTTGATCTCCTGGCCCGGCTTTCTGAAAAATGCAAAGCCCGGCTCTTGGCCCCCCTCCCACCCGGGGCTGTGTCGTAATGTCATTCCGAGGCGACAGCCGAGGAATCTGCAAGATGTAAGTGGAGATGTTCACAAGATTTCTCGCTACGCTCGAAATGACACATGAGCGCGGAAAATGGATTATGACACAGCCTCCCCGGGGGAGGGGACCCTATCTGTAGGCTTCCTCCCTGAGCAATAGGACATCGTTCAACAAATACCAACTCTTCAAAACCCCGGATCGGTAGAACCTATCCGGGTCCTCCACCAGGGGTGGAGGTTTGGTGACAACTCAAGCTTCGTGAAGGTAGTTACGAACCTGCGAGAATTTGTCGGGAGAAGCCACGAGCAGGTGGTCCTCTATTTTTTGTCCGTTCAAATACTCGTTGAGAAACAGTTCGCTCCCATCCATTTTGAAGATGTTTCCTCCCGCCGCTTCGATGATGATGCGGACC
>JARRRH010000523.1:0-2743 GCA_037380925.1 Deltaproteobacteria bacterium
ATACATTGCGAGGAAGAGCGTCGAGGAACTCAAAACACTCCGAGAGGCGGGCCTCAGCAGGATCCATGTCGGCCTGGAAAGTGGGGATGATGAGGTTTTAAGAAGGGTCAAGAAGGGAACAACAGCGGTCGAGCAGATCAGGGCGGGCCGGGCTCTGAAAAAGGCGGGCATAGAACTGAGCGAATATGTGGTCCTGGGCCTCGGTGGCCGGGAGCGGACCAAGGAACACGCTCTGGCAACAGCGGAAGTCTTGAATGCTATAGAGCCTGACTTCGTGAGGCTTAGGACCTTGGTGCCGAAGATCAACACGCTTTTGCTGCATCAAACCAGGAAAGGGCGATTTCAGCTTCTCTCTCCCCATGAGGTGCTCTTGGAAACGAGACAACTCCTCGATCATCTCGAGTGCAGGACCACTCTCACCAGTGATCACTATACCAACTACATCAACCTGGCCGGGCGGCTTCCCGAGGACAAGGAAAGGTTGCTGACCGAGATTGACCAGGCCCTGGCCCTGGATGAAAGCCGATTCAGACCCTTCTTTGTCGGCACGCAGTAAAAAAGATGCATAACCTTTCTCAGATTTACCCTTTCTCTCCTGCACTATGCGAAATCCCCCTTGGCTTTGGCTTGACACATCGTAAATTCCTTATAAAATAGCAATATCGATTAAAATCCTTCACGTATTGAGGGTGTTGACCTGAGAGATACAACTGAAACGGATGTGGCAATGCCCAAGCCTCTCGGTAACATAGAAAAGCACATCTCCGATGCAGTTGCTCATTACTGGCAGACACGCAAGGCGCAAACGGAAAAACAGATGAAAAAGGGTGTTTCCGATGCCGGACTGAGGGGTGCTGTTACCGGTGGCGCTCAGATGGATGGCTTTATCCATCTTTTCACCAAAACAATTGTTGATGCAGGAATGGAGGAAAGACATGTTTTCAGAAAAAGGCTACTTGAGTTGCCGGGCTTCTTCCGCCCGACCAAAGAATGGGATTTCTTGGTGGTCAATGACGGCCGTTTGATTGCAGCAATTGAAGCAAAATCGCAAGTAGGTCCATCCTTTGGCAACAACTTCAATAATAGAACGGAAGAGGCAATGGGCAGTGCCCTCGATCTCTGGACAGCTTTCAGAGAAGGGGCTTTCAATGGCGGTGTTCAGCCTTTTCTAGGGTATTTTTTTATGCTTGAGGATTGTGACGCTTCGAATCGTCCAGTGAGAGTCAAAGAACCTCATTTTAGGGTTTTTCGGGAATTTGCGGGAGCATCATACATGAAAAGGTATGAGCTCTTTTGCCGCAAGCTGGTTCTCGAACGTCATTACACAGCGGCATCGTTCATTACATCTGATAGCGAAAGAGGTCTCAAGGGGATCTACTGTGAACCGGCAAATGATCTTTCATTTTCAATCTTCCTCAGATCTCTTGTCTCTCACGTTCGAGCTTTTATATGAACAGTAAGATAAACAAAACCTTCCAGAGACTAATCAATGGTGATGCAAGGGATTTGTCCTACTTGGATGATGAATCTGTACAACTTGTTGTGACTTCTCCTCCATATTGGAATCTGAAACGATATAATGAGAATCCAGATCAATTGGGACACATAAATGACTATGAGTCTTTTTTGGGCGAGCTTGAAAAAGTGTGGCAGGAGGTATTCAGGGTTTTAGTTCCTGGTGGAAGACTAGTATGCGTTGTTGGTGATGTATGTGTTTCGAGGAGAAAATTTGGCCGTCACCTTGTTTTTCCATTGCACGCGGATATCTCTGTCCTATGCCGGAAGATTGGGTTTGATAATCTTAACCCGATCATTTGGTACAAGATTGCAAATGCGAGTTTCGAAGTTGAAAATGGCTCGAAGTTTCTAGGGAAACCTTATGAACCGAACGCAATCATCAAGAACGATATGGAATTTATTTTGATGCAAAGAAAACCAGGCGGCTACCGAAAGCCTACAGAGGCTCAAAGAAAGCTGAGTAAAATTGATAAAAAGGATTTTGATAACTGGTTTAAACAAATCTGGAGCATCACCGGAGCGTCTACCAGGAATCACCCTGCGCCCTTCCCTCTCGAGCTCGCATCGCGTTTGGTTAGGATGTTTTCGTTCCAAGGCGATACAGTTCTTGACCCATTCTGTGGAACCGGGACAACAATGATAGCGGCTCTGAGATACAGTAGAAATAGTATAGGCATCGAAGTCGATCCTGAATACTGCCGTATGGCTGCAAGGTACTTAAAAAAAGAAGGCAGCAATCTTTTTCTTGAAACGGAATTGATATTTGAAAAAATGATTACTGACGATTTAGGGCGCACGCAAATCTGTGAAGATCAGGCCCTCTACGAAGTCAAATCAGCGAGAAGGACATTGGAATAGGCCGCCCCATTCCAGCAGGGGGCTTTCCTCCGTAAACAGCGGGCAAGCTACTCGATGATCCATCGTGTTGCCTCGGCGAGTTCGTTGTTATGAAAGACGCGAACATGCCCTGGGATTACAAGTCCAAAGATTTTGACCGCTGCTCGTACCCATTCGATGTCCGATACGATCGCCATTCTCTCCCAGCCTGTGAAGTGCTTCAGGCCCAGTTTCGTGTCATCCCACATAGCGGCGGCTTCGAATCCAGTGACGTCTTCGCCGAGGTGATAAAGAAACCGAACCTTCTCCTGACGAGAGAAAAGTTCTTCCACCGCTGGAATGATGATGGACTCGTAGTCATTCAGGGTTACCGTCCCCTTGGCGGTGA
>JARRRH010000524.1:0-2736 GCA_037380925.1 Deltaproteobacteria bacterium
GCGGCTGCAGAAAGGCTGGCGTCTTTGGGAACCCTTGCCGCAGGGGTTGCGCACGAGATCAACAATCCTTTGGCCATCATCAACGACTCGGTGGGATGGATGCAACTTTTGATCAATAGAGAGGACGTGGGTGAGATGCCCGTGAAAGGGCAACTGGAAAAAGGTCTGGACAAGATAGCCAAGAGCGTTGAGAGGGCCAAGAAGATTACCCATCAACTCCTCGGCTTCGCCCGCAGGAGTGACACTGTCATTTCAGAAATAGACCTGAAAGATCTTGCCGAGGACACGCTTCAACTGGTGGAAAAAGAGGCCAAACACAAAGAGATCGAAGTTGTCCTGGAATCGGATCCTTGTCTCGGCAAGATATGGAGCGATGCGTATCAGTTGAGACAAGTTTTGCTCAACCTCCTTACCAATGCTGTTTACGCCGCAGGGCCAAAGGGCCGGGTTGAGATCACACTTCAAAAAGATGGCGAGCAGGTGGTGCTTGCTATAAAGAATACAGGGCAAAGCATACCTCAAGAGCACCTGGAAAAGGTTTTTGAACCCTTCTTCAGCACAAAACCGACCGGGCAAGGCACAGGACTCGGGCTGTTCGTCTCCCGGAGTATCATCGAGAAACTGGGAGGCGCCATTGAGGCGGAAAGCCGCACCGGAGAGGGAACCACGTTTCGGATCAGGTTGCCGAGAGCTTTTAAGGGCTCCGAGGATATAGAAGAAAATGGGCGTACGGAACGGTCAGGGAAGACGAAGGCTATGGCGGGGAAACCGCCCTTGTCAGAGGAGGAACCCCCATGAGCGGGGAGCCCATCAAAATACTGCTCGTGGATGACGAGGAGGATTTCGTTGAGATGCTTTCCCTAAGGCTCGAGGCGGCAGGGCAAGAGGTGACCTCCGCCCACAGCGGAAGAAAGTGTCTTCGGGTGCTGGAAGATAAGGACATTGACGTGGTCATCCTCGACGTGAAGATGCCCGGCATGGACGGCATCGAGACCCTCCAGGAAATCAAGAGGCGCTTTCCCTCGGTAGAGGTCATCCTGATGACGGGTCATGGTGCCATTGAAAGCGCCATTGAAGGGCAAGCCCTGGGCGCTTTCGATTTTCTCCTGAAACCGGCGGATTTCAATGAACTGATGGAGAAACTCCAAGCAGCCAGGAAAAAGAAGGCGGAACAAAACGCCTAATGTCCTTTGGCGATGCCCAGCATGGAAAGGCTGACGAGGAAGGCGACCCAGAGTGCCAGGAACACATAGACATAGATCCTCTCCTTGAGATAGGCAATTGATGCGGCCAAAAGCCCCCACAGTGCACCACTGCATCCCAGGGCCAGCCCAAACTGAGTGAAACCGTCGCCTTTCAAAAAATTTTTGAAATAGAAGTGCCCTCCGGGAAATCCTCCCCCCACTTGATTCCAGATTGTGGCAGCGTCTTTACCCTCGAAAATAGCAGCGAACAGGTAATGGGGATTGAGCACGTTGTTGTCCGGAAAGGATACGGCGATCACCGGGCCGATGGTGCAGATGATGCAAGCAAGGATCGTTATCCAGTAGATAATCTCTCCGTACACAACCTGAGCAACGGGTATCTTGGGCATTTCGTCGCCGTTCATGTGATTCCCCCTTCAGCCCCTATACTTGTAAGTGCAAATCTAGGATGCGGATTTTGTGAATTTTATGATAGCGCGTGCCACGGCTCCAAACACAACGAGAAAGACCAGACCGTTAATCCACATGGGAACCTCTCCGAGCACGCCGAGCATATTGAGGCCTTTTGTGAGCAAGCCGAAACACGCAAAGAACATGAAACCTATGAGCAGATAACGAACAAAGCCGGCTTTGACCCTAATCAGGATCAGGGCCCCCAGCAATCCGCCGAGGACTTGACCGACCAACCAGGGCGCCGCAAATATGGGGATAATGGCCCCGTGGAGCAGGTAAGGCCAAACAGCAATGCAGTCACCCATCCCAAGGAGAACGCCGCTGTTCGCAGCGGCAACCTTCAGGGGAACCGCCATAATCAGGTTTTGGGCCGGGACAATCGCCCAGCCCGCTCCGAGCCCGAAGAAGCCGGAAAGCACACGGACGCCAATGATTGCCCCGAGGACTTTTCCGGCTCTTGTCAGCGGGTAGTCCACGACCTTGCCCAGGGAATACTCGAAGTAAGGCTGGGAGAGCTTCAACCGCTTCGTGAAACCGTCCACCCGTTTGACTTCAGGCCATTCTATTTTCTTTCCCCCCACAACAAAATACACGGCGAGGAAGCAGAGGATGATGCCAAGAGCAAGCCTTACAAAACCCTCCCCTGTCTCACCCAAGTGCCTGGCCACATAAATGGCGCCCTGGGCCCCGGAAAAAGCTCCTATGCCGTAAGCGGCAGCGCAAAAGATGCAGATCCGGAGGTTGGCGAGGCCGCGCTTCATAAAGGGTCCCGTTGACACGAGGCCGCTGAACATGGCCACGATGAGACCCGTCGCCCTCACAATAAGACTGTTCACGGGGGTAAAGGCGAGCATAAAGGGGGTGAAAAGAACTCCTCCTCCGATTCCTCCGATAACGGCAACAAGGGCGATGGCAAAACTGAGAAAAAAGAACCCGAAAAGCCATGCCCACATGACAGGCCCCGGCATCCCCCCAGGGGGCGTTTCCCTCTCCATAGATATGAGCGCCAACGCGAGATAGGAGATGATCAGGATACCCACCATGATATTGACTTCGAGCCACGGAGATCTCAGAAACC
>JARRRH010000525.1:0-3948 GCA_037380925.1 Deltaproteobacteria bacterium
GTATCCCTTTGGCCATGGCCGGGGTGAAGTCTTTGGAGGACCGGCCGTAGCGGCCGCCTACAACCTTGGGTCGCTTCCCGCTCTCCCGGGCCTGAAGGAGGGCGGAAGATACATCACCATAAAGCGGCTCTCCCATAGCCCCCGGTTCCTTGGTTCGGTCGAGGCAGGCGACGGCCCGGGTAGTTTCAGGCAAGGCCTGGAAAAAATGCGCTACGGAAAAAGGCCTGTACAGGCGGACCTTGATAAGCCCGACCTTTTCGCCTTGTTTTTGAAGGGCGTTGACAGCCTCGTATGCTGCTTCGCATCCCGAACCCATGAGGATAAGAACTCTTTCAGGGTCCGGCGCGCCTTCGTATTGAAAAAGGCGGTAACGGCGCCCCGTGATCGATTCGAACCTATCCATCTGTTTTTCCACGATACCGGGACAATTTAGATAGTATGGGTTGGCAGCCTCCCTTGACTGGAAAAACACGTCCGGATTTTGTGCGGTGCCTCTGATCACAGGATGGTCCGGAGAAAGGGCCCGCGCTCTGTGTTCCAGGACGAACGCCTCGTCGATCATGTTTTGCATGTCCTCGTCAGCGAGCTGCTGGATTTTCATGACCTCGTGTGAAGTCCGAAACCCGTCAAAAAAATGCAGAAACGGCACTCTGGCTTCGAGAGAGGCAGCCTGGGAAACAAGGGCAAGGTCCATGACCTCCTGGACGGTATTGGAAGCCAGCAAGGCAAAGCCCGTCGGGCGGGTCGCCATCACGTCGCTATGGTCACAAAATATGGAAAGGGCATGAGTGGCTACCGAACGTGCAGCCACATGAAAAACAACAGGATTCAACTCGCCGGCTATCTTGAACATGTTGGGTATCATCAACAACAGGCCCTGGGAGGCCGTGAAGGTCGTAGCCAGCGCGCCTGTCTGGAGTGCGCCATGAAGGGTTCCGGAGGCGCCGGCCTCGCTTTGGAGCTCGGAGACGAGGGGAACAGTGCCCCAAATATTTTTTACGCCCCGAGACGCCCACTCGTCGGCAAGTTCTCCCATAGGTGAAGACGGAGTAATGGGATAAATGGCAATCACTTCGTTTGTCTTGTAAGCCACATAGGCCGCCGCCTCATTTCCATCGATAGTTATCGTTTGTCTGCTCACGAAGCATTCTCCTTCTCTATTATGTCAGCCTTGCTAACTAAAGTTAGGAGAAAAGAATAAATGAAACAGAGAGTAAATGAGAATAGGGTCAATGTTGTATATGGCGTTCGAATCTCAATCACTCCCTTCCTGAGACGCCTGCCGAACCTCAACCCCAGGCGGTAACCTTCCGTTACTCTCCGAAGCTTTAGCGAAGGAGGGCTGATGGCTATGGAGAGTTCCGCCGTCCTTTTCAGAATGCCCCGCGGCTTGCCGCGGGGAGGGTTCACTTTGATTGAGAGGGTACTCTGTATTCATTCATCGTGAAGGGCCCCCATGTCTGGTTTCCGAATACAGTCCTAATTCTTTTCAAATACCTGATTTCAAGTATTTATTCATGCCCGGTTTTCTCATAAGCTGTATGAAATGAGCGCCTGGATTGTCTACCTGTCGCGACGCCTAACATGAGGCACATTGACGCGGGAGAGAAGGTGGCCGAAGGCAATCAGTGGTTTCAGGTTTCGGGATGGGGAGAAAAAGTAGGGGAAAGATGTTCTTTCCAACTCTTGTGATGCTGTTGTTAGCCGTAGCTTTGGTGGGTTTTGTTCACTATCGCCAGCCCGAGCAGCTCCTCCCATCGCTTAAGAATGGGGGAATCTGCCGATAGAAAAACCAGGGAATTCCTGGTTGGAGAAATAATCCCTCAATGGTAGGAAATATCCGCCTTTTTCGTCATTTCACCACTATGAACCTGTAGATAAGGGCTCTGCATGCTCCCCCTACCTTGAGACTCGTATATATGCGGACATTAAGTGGAAAAATCTAGCCATGCATGAGCCGACAGAAGGAGCCTTCTCATGGAAAGACATTCCAAAATCCAAGAATCCTCCCCAATATCAGTAACAGGGATTCCGAAAGTCGCAACGCAAATTGAAGGGCTGGACAAAATCCTTCAAGGAGGTTTTCCTCAAGGAAGAACCACGCTTGTCAGCGGAGGACCCGGAACCGGAAAGACCGTTCTGGGCCTGGAGTTTCTGTTCCGGGGGGCGGTCTCCGGAGAGCCGGGCATCTTTCTCACCTTTGAAGAGACCGGCGCGAGCATACGCCAGAATGCTCTTACGTTTGGTTGGGACCTGCCTTCTCTGGAACAGGCAGGAAAGTTCTTTTTAATGGAGGGACAGATTGATCCGGAAGTTGTCCTGTCCGGCGATTTCAACGTGAAAGGACTTCTGGCCACCTTGGAGGCCAAAGCCAAAGCCATGGAGGCCCAGAGGATTGTCATCGATGCCATGGATATTCTCATGCGCTTTTTCGACGATCCGAAGCGACAACAGAATGAAATTTTTTCTTTTCACAAGTGGCTAATAGATCACAACATGACAGCTCTTCTGACCGCTAAGAATGTGAAAGATAGGGATGTTTCTTTCCAGTACAGTTATCTCGACTTTATGGCCGACTGCGTCATCTACCTGGACCAGTGGGTCATGGACCAGGTGAACACAAAAAGGCTTCAGGTCATCAAATACAGGGGTTCCGCATACGGCGCCAACGAGTACCCTTTTCTTATCACAGACGGTGGGTTGTTCTTTAATCCTATTTCGGAGGTGCGGATGCATCACCCGTCGCCGTCAGAACGAATTTCGAGCGGCAACATGTCTTTGGATGGCATCCTAGGGGGAGGCTATCAAAAAGGCACTTGCATCCTGATCTCCGGTTCAACCGGCACAGGCAAGACATCCATCGCCTCCACTTTTGCATGTTCTGCCTGCGAGAGAGGCGAAAAAGTTCTTTATGTCAACTATGAGGAGTCTGAGGATGGAATGGCTGCGGGCATGCTCAGCCTAGGCATAGACCTTCGTCCTGCTATAGAGGAATCGGTGCTCCGGCTCATCTCCATAATGCCCGAATCCATGGGAATCGAAGAACACCTTTTTCACAAGGCCACGGTTATCGAAAAGTTTCAGCCCGAACACGTGATTATAGATACCATATCGGCCTGTAAGCGCATTGCGGGCGAGAAGGCTTCTTTCGGTTTTCTCTTACGGCTTATCAATATTTGCAAGCAAAGGGGGATCACGATGATATTGATCAACCAGTCCGGAGCCTCACCTGAGGATGAGATCAGCGGCATCGGAATCTTATCAGTTATCGATAGCATCGTTACTTTGGAATACGAAGCGACGGGGAATGAAGTAAACCGTACTCTGCTGGTAAAGAAGTCCCGTGGAGCGAAACACTCCAACAACTATCACACTTTTTCCCTCACCGACCATGGTGTGCGAATCGAGGGAACCTAAATAAGGAGCGCCAAAAGAAAAAATTGAGTTTTATGAGGTGAAGAAGCGAACTCGTCTCTCGAAGCGGCGTCAACAAAGGCCGAAAAGTTTGTTTTGAGGCTCTTCGTAGCAGGAAAAAGCAAAGGACGACGGGTCAGTGAGAAGAGAGGAGGGTTTCTGCGATTCTCATCGTGGTTTCTCCCAAGATGTTTGAAAAAGATCCCAGTTCGTTATCATACCAGCCGTAGAGAACAACTTGTGTCACGGGGATCTCCAAGATGGAAGATGCGAGGTCCCGAACCGGTTCCCCTTGTGAGACAATCCTACAGGCACTGCTCAAATTCACTTTGACCCGACCCGTGCGGGTGCGTGTCTCTTTGCCCTCAATAACGACCGCCGAGGCTGTCCCGGTGATATCGGAGGAGACATTCTGGGTTTCCGTATAGGTCACATATTTGCTCAAATATCCTTCGGCCGCCTTTCTGTATATTCCATTGATTTTGTTCGGGTCTATGGCGTTTTCCGGGATGTCATCCTGCATGTTTAGGACAA
>JARRRH010000526.1:0-4039 GCA_037380925.1 Deltaproteobacteria bacterium
CTGAGCAGTGTTTTCAGCTATCAGGCAAAATCCTTAACACTCCGCTTTAGCCGCTGCGTTGCCATTCTTCTTCAATCCATACTGTGGCGCTACTGAGAGACTATAAAGAGTCTGAGCAGTCCAGCCGCCCCGGATGCAAGGATTACGATGACAATGCTCAAACCGAGCAACTGTGTTGCAATGAAAGCCGCAAACCCTACCGCAGCCCCAAATATGTTGAAACCCCCCTCTTCTGGAAACAGTACGTTCATCCCGAACCACACGGCCAGGTTCAACACAACGCCCACCACAGCGGCGGTGATGCTTGAAAGCGCAGAGGAAAGTTTCCTGTTCCCTCTGAATTTTTCGATATAAGGGGCTCCTAGAAAGATGAAGAGGAAACAAGGGAGAAAGGTGAAATAGGTTGCCGCGAGAGACCCGACAACAGCTCCTCCAAGAGGACTCAAAGGGCCGGGATAGTTCCATCCCGCCATGAATCCCACGAATTGAACGACCATAATCAAGGGTCCGGGCGTGGTCTCAGCGAGCCCTAACCCGTCCATCATTTGAGGTCCTGTGAGCCACGCATACTCCACAACCCCCGCCTGGGCGATGTAGGCCAGCACTGCATAAGCCCCTCCAAAAGTCAGGAACGCAGCCTTCGTAAAGAAAAAGCCCTCTATTAAGAAGGTCGGGATGCTGGAAAGCTCATAGAGAATGGCCATGGGTCCGGCCCATAACACGACGAAAGCAAGGATAATCACAGCATCGCGCTTCCGAGACGGATTGACATGGCAAATAAGAGCGGCTTCACAAATCTGCACATAACCCAGCTCCGAATCCTCGGTACCTTTGGCTTTGATAACGTCGAACCGATCGGGCCATAAAAGGCTCCCCACGAATCCCACCAAACCGGCACCTATCACAATGACGGGGAATGGTATCTTGAAAAAGAAAATAGCCACAAAGGAAAGACCGGCAATAGCAATCATCACCTCGTTTCTCAGCGCTTTTTGGCCGATCTTGATCACCGCCGCCGCCACAACGGCCATCACAGCGGGCTTGAGCCCGCTAAAAAAAGAGGCAACCCACGAGACATCACCGTGAGCCACATAGATGTAACTTAGCCCAAAGAGGACAAACATGGAGGGAATGACGAAGAACGCCCCTGCCACGATGCCTCCACGGACCTTGTGAAGCAACCATCCAATGTAGACAGCCAGTTGCTGGGCCTCAGGTCCTGGCAAAAGCATGCAGTAGTTCAAGGCATTTAGAAAACGTGCGGTGCTTATCCACCTCTTTCTTTCGACCAGCTCCTGCTGCATGATAGCAATCTGGCCCGCTGGACCTCCGAAGCTGATGAAGCCAAGCTTCACCCAAAAGCGCAGTGCCTCCATGAAAGTAGGATGGGGGACGTAGGAAGGATCTTGCTCCAATGGAGGATAAGCGGGACCATTGTCGTGATTATCTGCATTTGTTTGCATGATGGCCTCTCTTGCGTATCTCTCCTTTTCTCACACGGCACTCGCCAGAGTTGTCCTATTGGCCGTATAATTATCACCCAAAAAAGCCAAACACAACGCAAAAGAACAGCGCTTCATGCAGGGGACCTCCATAAGATCATAAGTCAATTAAAGAGCGCTCTTTTTCAAATAGATCCAGAGGCCGTGTGTTCCCTGGGAAGGTATGAGGAAAGGATTACGGCACGCAGTGTGTTTTGCTCCCCAAAAGCACGAGTATTTAGTTGCAAAAGTTCCCGACATGTCATTTCGACCGAAGGGAGAAATCTTTTCCAGTGTTATCAAAGATTTCTCAGTCACTTCGTTCCTTCGAAATGACACCGTTATTAATGCAACTAAGTACAGGGCTAGGGAAAGAATCGAAACTCTCTTTTCCGCCGGAAGTAGACAGTGTCATTGTTTTTTGTTCAGGCCGGCCGGGATTGTACTAGAACCGAACGGTCGGAATTCCGAACAGAGGGTAGTCGCGATCAATGTTACCTATACCCAATCCGAGGATACCATTACTACAGAATAGTTGTGGAGCATCGTAGAAATCCTCGTAGCCATATGGAGCCACATCATAATCGGCAAGAGCCATGAAGGGTATCTTACGTCTATTCATCAGGTCGGCAAAATGAGGGTGCGTGACCACCAGAAATTGAATGCCTTCGGGACCGCAGCCCGTGTACTCGTCAAAGAGCCTGCGAACCTGGGACACAGTAAAGTCCTTATATTCCTCCCCTGGCTGGAATTTTGCCCAGTAGAACCCCTTTGGCCTAGCCGGGGCGCCCGGCCTCAGTCTGATATAGTCGGTATAATCCGTCTCATCCAGATGGACATACTCACATTGCCATATCTCGCCTTTCCCGCGCCTAAGGGCATACTCCCAGACCACTTTTCCTGATAAAACCGCATCAGCGCCGCCGGAGTTGTTATCGCCGAACCCGTAAAAAAGGACTGCCCCCATGGATCCATAACGGCGATCATCCTCTGTTATAACCGGTGGGGGCTGAACTTCGCCAAATTCTTCTTCCTTGATCCCCCAAGACATTTTTCGATTGGCCTTGCGCCATGCTTTTATTTGCTTATCCATAGAAACAATCAAGTAGTGCTCTTTCTTGTCTCGAGCCTTGGAGAATAAACTGCGAAGCTGATAAGAATAGGGCATAGTCAACGAACCTCAGGGCAATAAATCAGCGACCATAACCTCCCATGCCTCCTCCCATCCCATGTCCCATGGCATAGGCAGGAACCAACTTTTTCATGGCTACATCCCTTTCGCCTGCTCTTTTCAGTGGCAAGTGTGGCCGCCGCAACCGAACTCCTTTTCATTGACTTTCGCCATCCGCTCCAAATACCGACCAAACCAGCCCTTCTTTTTCCCAGTTGTCGGTTTAAGGTACCTGTCAGGATCGGCTTCAAAGGCTCTGCGGCAGCCCTCGGCGCAAAACCAGTAGCTGTGTCCTTTATGGACCGAGACCAGATTCGTTCTGCCGGGCTCCACATCCATCCCGCATACCGGATCGATCCTCTTAGTCGGTGAATCCGTGACCCTGGTTTCTAAAGTCGTCATAATTACACTTCCTTTTGGAAGGGGTGGACTGTGATCCACCCCCTTAGGTTAGAGATTAATTCCAGCAGTAACCCGGCCCGTAGCCCATGCCGTGACCGTAAGGCCCCATATGATGGCCGTACCAGCCTCCATATGCACCGCCGAATTGGTCTTCGGGGATGATCTTACGGGCTTCGAGGTCGTATCCGAGGCTCTTTTCATCCATCTTGGCCCTTAGCTCACTGATCTCCTTTTGAAGAGAGTTGGCCTTCTCGAGATCAGGATTGGAGCTGCCGAGAACGGAGTCGAGTTCCCTGGACTTAGCCCAGATCTGATTTTGTAAGTCGGTTGTTTCATCATAAAATTTGCGGTCAAGGGCATTCAGCTTGCTTCTCTGCTCAGATGTCAAGTTTCCGTAGTCTCTGCCATACTCAGGGCCGTTACCCCAGTACCCCATCATGTGGTGACCCCTGCCCCATCCGGGATACCAGGCCATCACAGGAACTGCCACGGCGCCAACCAGTACCAGAACCGCTAAAATCGTCATTATTCTTTTCATGATTCAACCTCCTGTATCGATTTTTTGTGCTCTTGGCCTTTAGCTTTTGCAAGGCGCATACCACAACGTGGCATATTCCGTGTAATAAATTAATAACATTCGACTTTTTATCAAGCGCCAACAGAAAACCAGCAAATATCGACATGGAGTATTAAATTCGAAGAGGGTAAAAAGTATCCAGACTTACTTGTATGCGGGTGTGTTATAGGTAAGAAGTATCCAGATTCATCTCTATGCGAGCACAAGAACCTCGTCCTGCTGTTCCAGAATCTCCTGTTTGAGGATCGCGAAGGGCCGGTTGCCGTCAAAGGCGTCATTTAGGCGCTGAATGACTGCATGTCCCGGCCCTCTGCTTGATCTGTTCTGGTGCACCTGGTTTCTCCAAAATGTCTCGTTTCATGATTCTTCCTCCTTTTGTTGGCGATTGAGTTCCGTGGTAGGGAAGGG
>JARRRH010000527.1:0-4660 GCA_037380925.1 Deltaproteobacteria bacterium
GTGGCCCACCGCTTCGAACATGCGCCGAACCTGCCGGGACTTGCCCTGGGTTATGCTGACCCTGACAACCGTGCGGTCCCGATTGCGGGAGAGCACTTTGACCCTTGCCCTCGCCGTCGTCCCGTCATCGAGGCTGACACCTCTTTGAAGCGCTTGGACAGCCGAGTCTCCGACCTCTCCTGCGACGGTCACCTTGTAAGTTCGGGTCACCCCGTACCGTGGGTGGGTGAGTCGGTAGGCCCACTCACCGTCGTTGGTCATGAGAAGGAGACCGAGCGAATCGAAATCGAGGCGCCCCACGGGATAGACGCGTTGCGGAACGGTTTTCAGCAGGTCTGTGACTACCGGTCTTCCCTGCGGATCTTCCATGGAGCAGACATATCCGAAGGGCTTGTTGATCACCAAATACACCCTGTCGGAAGGTCCGGGGATCTCCTTGCCGTCGACCCGGATACGGTTTGACCTCCACTCTCCCCGACTTAATCCACTCGTCCGCCTTTCGCCTCGAGGTGAGGCCGGCGAGAGAAAGGATGCGGTTAATCCTCTGGGGTCGAGATATCCCCGCCTCTCGACGGGGCTGGGGCATCCGACTCCTCCTTTGCTTCCCCCCTTTCAGGGGTCGCTTCGGGTTCAAGGGACGGCCCGGTTTCGTCTTCATCGGATCCAAGCGCCTCTATTTCTTTGAGTTTGGGAAGGGAATCCAGATCCTTGAGATCAAACACCTCGAGAAACTTCTTCGTGGTCCCATAAATGAGCGGTTTGCCCGGGAGGTTCTTACGGCCAACGATCTTGATCAAACCCTTTTCCATCAAGGTTCTCAGGATTCCCCCCACGTCCACTCCCCTGAGTCTCTCAACCTCTTGGCGAAGAATCGGCTGCTTGTAGGCAATGATGGCCAGGGTCTCCATGGCTGCCCGGGAAAGACGGTTAGGGGATGTCTTGATCATCCGCAGGATGAAAAGGGCATAGTCTGATTGCGTCCTGAACTGATAGCCCTGTGCCACCTCCTTGAGGGTGAAACTCCTTCCCAAGGCCTCATAATCGCTCTTAAGCTCTTCCACCGCCTTTTTGATCTCCGAGGGGGTTTCCTCCGGCAGAATCCTGTGAAGCTCGCGGAGACCCAGAGGCTTGTCTGCGGCAAAAAGAACGGCCTCGATGATGAGCTTAAGAGTCTTTTCCATGGTCCTCCCTCACCCCGAAAGTGGGGATCAGCCGGATATCGCTTTCCCAGGTGGCCTGAAAAAGCCTCACCAGGCCCGTGTGGACCAGTTCCAAAAGAGCGAGAAACGTAACCACCAGTTCGGAAAGCGTCTTGTCCCCCCCAAAGAGGTCCCTGAAATGGATGGGGCCTTTCTCCCTCAAATGCTCTATGATCAATTCCGTCCTGTCTTTAATGGACCACCGCTCCAAACGAAATTTGAGTTGGGCTCCCGGGACCTTCTGGTCTACTCGAGGAGGGGGCGGGTGATTTCGAGGCGAGGGTCCTCTTCCTCCTCTCCTTCCCCCGAGCCGGGAAGCAGCATCTTGGATTTTATGTGAATCAACGTGGACGCCATGACCAGGAAGTCACCCGCCAAGTTCACATTGAAGGCCTTCATCAAATCCAGGTATTCCAGATATTGATCCGTGATGGTGGAGATGGGAATGTCGAAGATATCCACTTCGTTTTTGTGTATCAAATGGATCAGAAGGTCCAGGGGACCCTCGAAAATTTTCAATTTAACTTCGTAGTCCATTGACTGCGCTCAGATTTTGACCGCTTGTCTCACTTCTGCCATGGTCAGTCGGGCGATGGACCGGGCCCGCTCGTTCCCGTCCTCCATAATTCTTTTGACCCGATTCATGTCGGACTCCAGTTCTCGCCTTATGGCCCTGATGGGGCCGAGGGCCTTTTTCAGGCTCTCGGCCATCAATTTCTTGCAATCCACGCAACCGATCTGTGCTGTTCTGCACCCCGTATAGATTTCGTGGAAGGAGAAAACGTTGCACACGTCCGGATTGCCTGGATCGCTTCGTCTGGCCCGGTTCGGATCGGTGATCATCCGGCTGACTTTGGTGTCAATCTCTTCGTCGGAGTCTGTGAGATAGATGGCGTTCCCATAACTCTTGCTCATTTTCCTTCTGTCAATGCCGAGCAATTTCGAGGTCGGAGTGAGCAAGAGGTCGGGGATGGGAAAAACATCGCCGTAGAGGTGATTGAATCGTCGGGCGATCTCTCTGGTCAGTTCTACATGAGGCGCCTGGTCCTCGCCCACGGGCACACCGCTCGCTTTGTACATGAGGATATCCGCAGCCAGGAGTACAGGATATCCCAGAAACCCGTATTTGTAAACGTCTCTTTGGCTGAGTTCTTTCAGCTGCTCCTTGTAAGTGGGATTTCTTTCGAGCCAGGGAAGGGGGGTGATCATGGAATAAATCAAGTGGAGTTCGGCGTGTTCCTTGATTTGAGACTGAATGAAAAAGGTTGACCGCTCAGGGTCCAGTCCCACCGAGATCCAGTCCATGACGATCTCGTAGGTGCTTTCCCCGATAATTTCGGGGTGTGCGTACTCGCTGGTCAGGGCGTGCCAATCCGCGATGAAGTAAAAGCATTCATATTCATCTTGAAGCTTTTTCCAGTTCATGAGGGCGCCGTGAACGTGTCCAAGGTGCATCTTGCCGGTGGGTCTCATGCCGCTGACGATTCTCTTTCTATTCATTCTTTGCTTCTCCGTTAAAAAACCATGAGGCAGGCCTTGGCCTCTGTCGCAAATGAGCTTTTTGAGAAAAACAATTGGCGGGTCTTGACTGTCACATCGATTCGACAACGGAACCGCTCACATCCGGAGGAGGGCGGATCCAACCACGTGCGCTGGGATGACCGGACAGTTGGAAATGAGTTGGACCGTCCAATAGCGGGTCAATACCCCAACCTCTAAAGGCGAAACCGTCACGGATCCCCTGCGCGCACAGGAAAAAAATCGAACCTTACTAGATAAGCCCTATGAGTCAAGAAAATTCTCCTTGACATACCTGACCTCATCCGCCTTTGTCTTGACCAGATTGCTGAGTTTCGCCTCCAGGACCCGGTCGAAAATTTTCTTGTAAATGGGGCCCGGTCGAAAGCCCATGCGCAGCAGGTCATTTCCTCTGAGTTCTATCCTCGTCCCCTTCAATCTCGTGAAATAGGTTGAGATCAGCCGCCTGATCTTTTCACTACCGGCTTTCGCCATGATAAAAAGCAGGATCTCCGTGTCATACGATTCTAAAAACGTATAGAGCCGATAACTGTCGCCATTGAATCTGAAAAGCACATCCATCACCTCATTCACGGCCTCCCGCTGATGCAGCATCCTGCGACTTTCCAGATCGACCATGCCCATGTGCTCGGCCAGCGATCTCAGGGTTCGTGATTCCAGACCGGCGGTCAGTCCGTGCCAGTAGACTTTCCATGGCTCAAAAGCCTCCTCAAGATACAGGAGACCATACCACGCGATGACTTTCCGAATCTCCTCCAGGAGAGATCGGATCTCCTCCGTAAGCTGGATCTCGGGCGAGATAAACTGGAGAAGATCCAACTCAGCCATCCTCTCGATAGACCGGATCGGATCCTGTTCCTTGAGGATGAGTTTTAACTCGAGAAAAAGGCGCTTTCCGGAAAAATCCTTGAAGCAGTTGATCTTCACAGCGTTCTTCATGAGAGAAAGGGTCAGCTTGCCTATTTTGAATCCGAACCGCTGCTCAAACCGGATGGCTCGAAGCACGCGGGAAGGATCCTCCACAAAGCTCAGGTTGTGCAGAACCCGAATCACCTTTTCCTTCACGTCGTTTTGCGCCCCGAAGTAGTCAATCAAGGCGCCGTAGTGCCGCTTGTTCAGCTTGATTGCCAGCGTGTTGATGGTGAAGTCGCGCCGGTAAAGATCCATCTTGAGGGAGCTGGTCTCCACAATGGGCGGCGCCCCGGGTGACTCGTAATATTCCATCCGAGCCGTGGCCACGTCCACCTTGAAATCATCCGGGAAAACGAGTACAGCCGTGCCGAACTTGCGGTGGCTTCTCACCCGGGCCTCGTGGCGAGCCCCAAATTCGTGAGCGAATTTGATCCCATCCCCCTCGATCACGATGTCCACGTCCAGATTGTCCCTTCTCAGCAGGATATCCCTGACAAGACCCCCCACCAGATATGCGTTGTAGCCCAGAGAGTCCGCCACCTGACCTAAGCTTTTGAGACGTGCGATAATCTTGCGGGGCAAGCGCTCTTTCAACATGGCCGCCATGTTTTTCTTCCTCAAGAGATAAGCGGTCGTCTTCGGGTCATAGAGAAACTCCGGGATCAGCGGATCACCCACCAGGATGTTCAGAAGGTCTGTTCGCGTGATGACGCCGACGGCCTTGTCCCTTTCGACTACGGGCAGGATCCTCACCTTCTTCCTGATGATGAGTTCCTGAACCTCCTTGAGAGGGGTATCGGGTCGAACCGTAGAGAATTCTATGTTCATGTATTCTCTAACCTTGATACCCTCAAGGCCGAAGAAAACGGCCTTCTCCACGATCTGTCTGGTGACATACCCCCTGAGGGCCTCCGCCTCGTCGATGACCAGAAGGACGTTGATGTTGTAACGGGTCATCGACTCGGCAGCCTTTTTGACGCTCTCATCAGGGGAGATGGAGATCGGGGGGG
>JARRRH010000528.1:0-2722 GCA_037380925.1 Deltaproteobacteria bacterium
ATCTTGGGATGACGGGGAAGGTCTCTCCAGCTACTTCCCAGGTGCCAGTGGAAACCCACCTTGTCCGTAACCCGGCCGATTTCTTGTTCCGTCAACCCGAAGACTTTAGCCACCTCTCGGATAGCGGCTCTGGCGCCGAAGGTATTGTGGTTGGCCACCATGGCGGCGCGGCGGTTGCCGTATTTGGCAAATACATAGTCGATGATCTGGTCCCGCTCGTCCCATGCAAAATCTACGTCGATGTCCGGCGGGTCCATGCGGCCCGGGTTCAAAAAGCGTTCAAAAAAGAGGTTGTGTCGGATGGGATCCACATGGGTAATGCCAAGGGCATAGGAAACAATAGACGCAGCGGCACTGCCGCGGCCGCATGACCGCTGAGCTTTTTGGGTGATGTCCGCCACCACCAGGAAATAGTGGGCAAAGTTTTTTTCCCGAATGATCTGCATCTCGTGGGCGACACGCTCCCTCACGGGAAGCGTGATTTTTCCGTACCGGCGTCGGCATCCTTCCAGCGTGGCATGATAGAGGCGATGAAAGGCTTCTTCATCGTCCATATCCTCAAAATAGGGGAATATGACGCGGCTGAAATCCCAATCCGAGAGGCAGGCTTCAGCAATCTTGAGGGTATTGTCAATGGCGACAGGGGCGTGGGGAAACTGGTCGATCATGGCTTGGGGCGGGTTCAGCACATTGTGTTCCCGGCAGATTTCTTCTGAGGGCAAACGCGAGAGTTTGCTGTTCAAGGATATGGCCCGGAGGATGCGATGGAGCTGGAACTGGTCCTTCCTGATGAGACACACTCGGTTCGTGGCCACAGGAGGAATTTCTGTTCTGCGGGAAAAAGCATAGCATTGAGCCATCCGGTAGCCTGGAGACATTTCGACAAAGAGATCTTCTATGCTGTTTCTTTTGAGAACTTTGAGGAGCTTGAAATCGTCGGACAAAACTATGAGACCGTTCCGGTGTTCTTTGAGGGTTTGAAGGAGATCAAAAGCTTGGTGACAGTGACAGTGGGAAATCATCCGGGAAAGGTTGGCGTACCCTAGGGGATTTTTGACCAGGAGAAGCGCGCGCCTTTTATCCGTGACGAGTTCACTGCCCACGATGGGCTTGATTCCCACTTCTTTGGCGGCTTGGACAAAAAAATCCAGTCCGTAAAGGCTGTTGGTGTCGGTCAAGGCCAGTCTGTCCATGCCGCCTTCTCGGGCGGCCTGGCAGAGTTCTTCAGTGGTTCCGACACCCCATCCCTTGGAGTAGTGGGAGTGGACATTGAGATGGACAAAGGTATTCATAGGCTAAAAGGCGCAGGGCGCAAGGCACAAGGTCAAACAGGCATAGCGCAAATCACAAGGCGTTTCACCTTAAGCCTTGCGCCTTATGCCTTACGCCGTTTGATCTTGATCAAACGGTTCTTCCATGCCGGATGGCCTCTTCCCCGTGTTTATGCCGGATACGATCCAGGCACGGAACAATGAGCGCGTTTTTTCTTTGGTCCGGCGATGGCTGATGAAAGAGCGACAATTGACCGCTTGAGGCTGAAAAATCCCAGAACCAAACCTTGATGAAGCGGACTCGAACCCGCCGGTCGCAAAGCCTGAAGAAGAGCTTCTCCAAGGGGTCGTAAAGTTCGAAATCCCATAAACTGAGGCGAGGCAATTTGAGCCTGCCCTTGCGCTCCACCTGGTCGGAATACCGGATCAGGAGGCCCGCCTTCTGAGGGAAAAGGGCTCTTTCCCGGAGTCGGTAAGCACACTTTTCCACCAACCCGTAAATGATCCCCAAAAGTTTTTGATCGTCGTTGTCATCGCGGGAAAGGGTGATTTCCTCACTCACCATGGGTTGAGCCAAGGTGGGACAGACCGGCGTGGGATCAATGCCGAGAGCCCTTTGATGAATCACATAGGCCTGACGGCCGAAGATGATTTTCAAGCTCCCCACATCCAGAGCCGCCAACTCTCTGACCCGGATAATGCTCAATTCTTCCAGAAGAATTTTTTGGCAAAAGCGACCGATGCCCGGTATGACCCTGACCCGTAAAGGGGCCATAAAGGAAGCCTCACGGCCGTGGTCCACATCCAGAACGCCCTCGGAGGGCATGACCTGAGATGCAATGCTGGAGACCAACTTGTTGCCCGCTATCCCCACTGTTCCAGACAAAGACAGTTGGGCCTTCATTTCCTGTTTGAACCGATAGGCGGCATCCTTGGCCTTTCCCCAGAGACGCTCGGTTCCGGTCACATCCATGTAGACATGCCCCGGCCTGGAAGGCTCCCACAAGGGGGTGTACCGGGCGACCAGTTTGGTGAGACCCCGGCAGGCTTTGTCTGTGAGATCCGGATCGGGGGGCAATACGGTTAAGTCGGGATAGTTTTGGGTGGCCTTCGCAAGGGACATGCCTTTGAAAATGCCTTGTTTTCGGGCTTCAGGAGAAACAGAGACGATAAGGGCCCGTTCTGAAAGGGGCGGAGCCACAACCACAGGGCGGTCCCTCAGCTCCGGCCGGCAGACCCGCGCTACAGCGATGGGAAAAGCAGGGATGTGGAGGAATGTTTTTGTTTCGTCACATCATTCACATCCACATCCCTGCTTTTCCCATCGCTGTGGCGCGGGTCTGCCGGCCGGAGCTGAGGGGCCGCCCTGTGGTTGTGGCTCCGCCCCTTTCAGAACGGGCCCTTATCGTCTCTGTTTCTCCTGAAGCCCGAAAACAAGGCATTTTCAAAGG